>JAIRPS010000108.1 GCA_031256885.1 Bifidobacteriaceae bacterium
TGGGGCACCAAAAGAATTTTGTAACGGTGTCAGATGGTACGGATCACCGTTCTCGCCAACCTGCAACAACACCGAATACTGTTTGCCGGCAGCCTGAGCTTCGGCTACCAGTTCATCAAAGGTGCTCGCTGCAGTCTGAGTCAAAATAGCGTTATTACGCACCAAAGCAATGTTTTCCATAGCATAAGGTACGCCGTAAACCTGGCCGTCAGCGGTGTAAGCACCGACTGCGCCAGGGGCTAGCACAGCTTGTGCATCACCGAGAATCAGCGGAGCAATCAAACCGTTGGATTTGAACTCGCCTAACCAGTCATTGGCACCAACGGTGATGTCAGGGCCTTGGCCGGCGGCAACTTGAGCAGCAAAATCTTTGCGAAGATCATCAAAGTTCTTCACAACAGTGGCAATTTTGACGCACTTTTCCGTGTGAAATTGCTCAATCACTTCCTTCAAGGCGTCTTCGCGGGTTTGGTCAACCCACATTGTTAGGGTGCCTAGGTCGCCGGTGCAGGCAACCGATTCACTGGTTTGCACAGCTGGTATTTCAGCTGAAGGTTGACCTTCGGCTTGGCTGGTTGTTGGCTCGTTAACCGGCGACGGTTTGGTGCCACCGGAACACGCTGTCAGGGCAGTAGCCAGCCCAATCGCTAGTACTGCGGCGAAAAGTGGTCGTTTCATTTGCGAATCCTCCGTGGTTGAAATTTCTCGGTCGGTCCCCACCGATTGATGTCCACCGTATCCCGGTCAGGTTGCTGCGAACAGCAAAGCGGAATGTGGTGTTCACTGAGTGATCAAAGTCGCTAGCGGGGCGTTGCTAGCAACGGTTGTGATCGAACGATGTCACCATTGACACTACCCCGAGCTTGGCAATCTGGCAAGGAAAAACCGCAGTTTTGCGTCAAAACGGTTTGAGTCAGAAAAAACTTTAGACCAAGCAGCCGGCTCATCACGACCAATGCCCCCGTAAACCAGCCAAAGCGGCCAGCGCCGCCGGACCGGCTGTTGATGTACGTAACACTGCTTGACCAAGACGCACCGGTTGACCACCAACCTGGCATAAAGCAGCAATCTCAGCATCGCTAATGCCGCCCTCAGGGCCAACCATGATCACCACTGGGCTGGTCAATGGCAATGCAGTGACTGCTTCAACAAAACTGGTGGCGGCACTTTCATGCAACACCAGCAAGGCTGCATCCGGCCAGACCAAAGAACCCGGCGAACCCAAGGCATCAACCAGTTGATCAGTCCGTTTCAATGTGGCAACTTCCGGCAGCCAACTGCGCCGCGAAACCTTCACAGCACTGCGGCAAATCGCCTGCCAACGCTGCTGGCCACGTTGCGCTTTAGCACCTGGCCAGCGTGCCACTGAACGTTCTGCCTGCCAGGGCACCACCATGCTGATGCCAAGTTCAACAGCAGCTTCCACCGCCATCTCATCGCGGCCACCCTTGGCTAAAGCTTGCACTAAAACTAGGCCAGCCGCCCGGTCAACCTCACGACGAATCTGCTGAATCGACACGGCCAGCAGCGCTTCACCATTGTCAGCCGGACTGGCTTGGGCAGACATTTCCGCAACTTGGCCAAGCAAACGCCGCCCGCGACCATCCACTAACTCAACTGATTCACCCGGTTTGAGGCGTTGCACCCGCAAAGCGTGACGCGCTTCCTCACCACCTAAATAAGCTAAATCACCAGGTTGGACATCGTCCCAGAGGTCTTGGTCAAGCAGAAAAACCGGCGCACTCATTGGCCAAGTCACTTCCCGGTCAGTTTGTCACGTAAACGCGCAAAAACGCCGCCGCTATTGCTCACCAACTGACCTTCTGGCCGTTCCTCACCGCGCAACGCGGCCAGGCGACGCAACAAATCACGCTGCTCTTCGTCATCGGGCTTGGCAATCTGAACGTCAATGTGAACGTGCAAGTCACCGCGCCCACGGCCACCCAGATGCCCGCAACCCAAACCGTTCAACACCACCACATGCCCGTTTTGCGTACCGGGTGCCACTTCAACAGTTTGGTCACCATCGAAAGTTGTGACGGTCAGTTGGGCACCTAAAGCGGCGGCAGTCATTGGTAGGGCAACCGCGCAATGCAGATCATCTTTTTGGCGGATGAAATCAGGGTGCTGACGTACCCGTACCTCAACATAAAGATCACCGTTCGGCCCACCACCCGGCCCGGCTTCGCCCTGTCCCGGTAACGGCAGGCGATTGCCTGTATCCACACCGGCCGGCAAATCAACTGTGATGGTTTGTTTACCGCGCACTCGCCCAACACCTTGGCATTGCCCGCAAGGTTGGCTGATGATTGAACCGAAACCCTCGCAAGCCGGGCAAGGCGCGGTGGTGCGTACTGTACCTAATAAGGAACGCACCATTTGGCCAACCATCCCATTGCCGCCGCAAGTTTGACAAGTCACCGGCTCACTGCCGGGGGCGCAACCATTACCAGTGCAAGTTGAACAGGTCAAATAGGTTGACACTGTGATTTGTCGGCTTGTCCCAAAAACGGCATCAGTCAGGTCAATCGTCACCGAAACCAACTGGTCGCGCCCGCGTTGCTGCCGTGAGACCGGCCCGCTGCTACGCATTGAACCGGTTGCCATATTGAAAACTGCTTCAAAAACATCACCGAACGGACTGTTGGAACGCCCAAAAGGCCCAAAATTGTCAGCCTGGCTTGCCAGTGGATCTTGACCCATGTCGTACATCTGACGCTTTTCGGGGTCGGAAAGCACCTGATAGGCCTGGTTGACCTCTTTCATGCGCTCTTCAGTATCACTGTTGGCCGAGTCGGTTTCAGCGACATCGGGATGCAGTTTGATGCTCATTCGGCGATACGCGCGTTTGATCTGTTCGGGGCTGGCATCGCGGTTCACCCCAAGAATGCCGTAATAGTCGTTCAGAACGTTTTGCTCCTTACTAGCAGACGGATAGTCATGGTGTATTAGTTGTCAAAATGCGGCTGAGGTAGCGAGCCAAGGCACGCACCGCAGCAATCGAAGCAGGGTAGTCCATTCGCGTAGGACCAAGCACTCCGAGGCGGGCCACCG
>JAIRPS010000063.1 GCA_031256885.1 Bifidobacteriaceae bacterium
ACACGAGCAACCCCTCACCTTACCCGTCAAAGCCGCAAAGGTCAAAACCACGCGCGCTAAGTTTCAGTCAAGCGATCAACCAGGCGCGCCAAACCGGCATCAGCGTCATGTTGCCAACAAACCGGCTACCGTGGTGTCATGCCATCTATTCAACCAGCGCGCCACCTTAGGTCTAGTCAGCGCGCCTGGTCAAGCTGGCAAAATCGGGTAACTGCTGGACTGGTCTGCTTGACTTTGACCGTCTTGTCCAGCATTGTTGCGCTGATGTCCGGTTCGGCTAACGATTTGGCTAACCAGGTACCCGCCACCACAGTTTTACCCAAGCAACCGGGCAAAACGATTGCTGCGACGAGCCCGCCACGCACTCCCGGCAGCGCTGCCAGCCAATCGCTCGGCCCGGCGCAAGCCGCCTGTGACAGCATCAAAGCCAAACTGACAACCTCCAACGATTTGCTTCGGCTGGGTGACACGGCCCAGCTTCGCAGCACCTTGACTGGTGTCAAAGTGGTTCCCCAGCAAACTGAGGCGCTAATCCGCCATTTGATAATCCCCGACCCGGCGGTGGCCACAGTGCTGCCCAGTCCATCGGCCAGCCCCACTCCCACTGTTTCACGCAGTGCCACAGCCACGCCTACACCCACACCATCAGTGCAGCCTTCCCGGGCACCAACCTCACCACCGCGGCCGGTCACGCCCAAAGCGAACTGGGCTGACTTGCCAACCGAGCCGATTGTCAACCCCTTGGGTGGCCCCGGCTACGCAGTGGCACCAATCCGTTTTGCGGAACGCGGACTGTTTGAAGTTCGTTTGACCACCACTTTGCCTGATGGTTGCCAAGTTACCAGCCAGCCGTTAACTATTCAGGTGGTTGGCAGTAAACCGATCGCTTTGACTTTTGATGACGGTCCGGGACGTAAAAACACGCTCGATGTCGCTGATTGGCTCGACCGTTACGGAGCGCGCGGCACATTTTTTCTGATTTGCTCACGCTTGGAAAATAAGAACAACAGCAAGGTGGCTCGGCGGGTGGCGGCAACCGGGCATCAGCTTGGCTCACACCGTTGGGATCATGACTTTTCCTCGGTTTTGAAAACTGCGGAACAGTTCACGCAAGGCTTGGAACGTTGCGACGAGGTCTTTTTACACACGCTTGGTTTCAAACCGACAGCTTTCCGCTTCCCTTGGGGTTATGGGCGGGTTGAACAGTTTGATGAGGTACGCTCACGCGGTATGGCGATTTTTGGTTGGGATGGGCTGGCTGGCGATGGCAGCGATCATCAACCGTACAGTCCGTATATTGCCCGTCTGATCGCCGACAATGTTTTAGCTGGCATCAAACCGGGTGCGGTTTTGTTGTTGCATGACGCCCCAAATCATCCCAACACGGCCGCCGCCATACCCCTAATTTTGGCTGAATTAGCTGATCAAGGCTACGACTGTGTGACTGTTGAGGGCCTGACTCGGCTGGGTTGGGGGCATCGTGAAGATTTTTCAGAAGTGCTGCGTTAAGCTGGGCAAAATACTGCCTTGGCGCAGTTGACGGCTGGCACTGGCCCGGCTGGCCAGTTGGTCTTCAGATGGGTAGGCGATTTGCTCAAGCGTCAACCCGTGAGCCGGTAGCACATTACCGCCGATGGCGCGGCTAGCGTTGGCCCTGCCCTCAGCCAAAGCCTGGCACAGCCAGGCAACCGGACGACGCCCAGTGCCGACAGCCACTAAAGCGCCAACCAGCGCACGGACCATATTGTGACAAAATGCATCAGCCCGGGCGGCCACTTCAATCACCGTGTCAGGCCGCCGCGTGGCCCGCAGTTGCAGCAGCCGCCGAATCGTCGTGGCACCTTCACGCGGTTTACAAAAAGCAATGAAATCCTGCTCCCCCAAAATGCTTGAGGCTGCCTGGTTCATCGCGGCTAAATCAAGCGGTTGGTTCAGCCAAAGAACCTGACCGCGTTGCAGCGGGTCGCGCCCCGTCAAACAATCGGCCAGGCGATACACATAATGCCGCCACAGGGCACTGAAACGAGCGTCAAAACCGTCCGGCGCAACTGTCACCTGGTGGATGCGAATATCGGGTGGCAGGATTGCGCCGAGGCGGCGCGCCAAATCAGTCACTGCCCAACCACCACCCCCAGCGCTTACCGCCGCTAGCTCACTGGTTGACCCTGCGGCAATCAACTGCTCACCGGCTACCTGCTCAACCAGCAAATCCACATGCGCCACTTGGTGACGTGCATGGACACCTGCGTCAGTTCTGCCAGCCACCGTCAAGCGTGGCGGGTCAGCCATGCGCAACAGTTTGGCAAAAGCCTGCTCAATTGTTCCTTGAACGGTTGCTAAACCAGGCTGAACCGCCCAGCCATGGTAGGCAGCGCCATCGTAGGCAAGATCAAGGCGCAGCCGCTGAAGTGCCAAAGTCACCCACCTACCGTAGCGGGATGACTACTCTTCCAGACGATACCCCAGGCCGCGGACGGTGATCAGCCGAACCGGATTGGCGGGATCAGCTTCAATCCGACCGCGCAAACGGCGAATATGAACATCAAGCGTTTTGGTGTCGCCAAAGTATTCAGCCCCCCACACCCGGTCAATGATCTGCCCGCGCGTCAAAACACGCCCCGCATTGCGCAGCAACAGTTCCAGCAAAGCAAATTCGCGCAGCGGCATGCTCACTTCACGGCCACCCACCAAAACCGAATGACGGTCAACATCCATCACTAAATCGCCGGCAACTAGTAAGGAATCTTTGACATCCTCAGTTTTATAAGACCGATGCCGGAGGGCTGAGCGGATGCGCGCCAACAGTTCAGGGGTTGAAAAAGGTTTGGTGACATAGTCATCTGCACCTAATTCCAAACCCACCACAATGTCACCCTCAGCGTTCTTGGCTGTCAACATAATGACCGGTACATCACTGGTCAGGCGGACACGGCGCAAGACTTCCGTACCGGACATTTCTGGCAACATCACATCAAGCAAAACCAGATCTGGTGCCTGCTCCTCGATAGCGGCGAGCGCTTGCGCCCCGTCAGCAGCAGTGCGCACCGTGTAGCCTTCGCGCCGCAACAAGAAGGCCAGTGTTTCACGCAGCGTTTCGGTATCGTCTACCAGCAGTAGTTCAGGCATTGTGATTGCTTCCTTTACTCTTAGGCTGTGCTGTCACAGTCGGAGCGTTCAGTAAGGGGATGGTCATGGTGAAAGTTGAGCCAGCACCCGGTTTGGAAACCAAAGTGATTTCGCCACCATGAGCTTGGGCAGTGTTCTTGACAATCGCTAAGCCCAGTCCGGTGCCGCCGGTGCGGGCATCACGAGCAGCATCGGCCCGGTAGAACCGTTCAAAGACGCGGTCTTGATCGGCTGGATCAATGCCAATACCCTTGTCAATCACGGAAATTGCGACTGTGCCTTCGGTTGCGTCAACACGGGTGGTCAAGGTTACTCGTGAGCCAGCCGGCGAATAGTGAATGGCGTTAGCGATCAGGTTTTCCACCGCTGTGGCAAGGGCCGCTTTATCCCCCCAAACCGAGGCTGGTGTACGTTTTGACCAGCGCAAATCAATCTGCGCACCCTCGGCAGCAGTCAATTGGTGACGGTGGGCTTGGGCAACCGCTTGGTCAAAATCAACCACTGCAAACCGTTGATGCGCCCCACCGTCTTGGACTAACGATAAAGCGATTGTGTCTTCCGTCAAGGTTTCCAAGCGCACCGCTACCTCCTCTAAACGTTGCGCAAAATGGGCCACTTGGCTGGCGTCATCGTTAACTGCTTGCAGGGCTTGAGCAATCAACGCCACCGAAGTGATGGGGGTGCGTAGTTCATGCCCAAAATTGCTGATGAAGTCACGGCGTATTTCACGGGTGTGGACTTCTTCAGTGCGGTCCACCAAAGTTAGCAAGACCCAACGATCATCAAGCACTGTTGCTTGAGCCACTACATGCACCAGCGGCGGCAAATTTTCAAATTGAAATGGGCGGGTGATTCGCTCTTGGGCTGTCCATGCTTCATCGGCCAGATCAGCCAGTTGCGGGTGGATGAGCACACCTTCGCGGGTCAACGGTAAAGTACTGGCCAACTCAGACTCGTACACCACAACATGGAAGGAGGTGACAATCAAGGCATAACCGCCAAAGGCTGCTGCCGTGAGCATGGAGTCTTCCGGCAAAACCTGGGGGGAAGCAGCTTTACGTAAACGCTGCGCCTGGATGTGGCGGGCCAAACCAGTCAAAGCCAAGGTGACACTGGCCCCAACCAGCGCCGCCAGGATCAGCGGTAACCAAAACTCAGCGTTCACCGCCGTCCCCACTGCTGCATCCCCCACTGACTGGGCTTGGCTGTTGGCAGTTTGACAACAGATTGGCCAGTCCACTTGACCAGGCTCGCACATCCCACACTAACTGAGCTTACTGGGCCTTTTGCTACCTCAGCCAAACCGTCCAGCAATGTAATCTGCTGTGGCGCTTTGGCGCGGCTGGTTGAACACTTGAGCGGTGCTGCCGTATTCAACCAAACGGCCTGGCTGATCAGTGCCAGCCATGTTGAAAAAGGCAGTGGTGTCAGAGACCCTGTCGGCCTGCTGCATATTGTGCGTGACAATCACCACAGTGTATGTTTCTTTCAGCTCTAGCATCAGTTCTTCAATTGCCAAAGTTGAGATCGGATCAAGCGCCGAGCAAGGCTCATCCATCAGCAGAACATCAGGTTCCACTGCGATTGCTCTGGCAATACATAAACGCTGCTGCTGCCCGCCGGAAAGCCCAGCACCCGGTTAGTTGAGCCGATCACGCACCTCGTTCCAAAGGTTCGCGCCACGCAGCGAGCGTTCCACCACGCTGTCAGCTTCCTGACGCGACAGGCGTTTGCGTTGCAGCTTGACGCCAGCTAACACATTGTCCCGGATTGACATAGTGGGGAAAGGGTTGGGGCGTTGAAACACCATGCCAATCCGCTGACGCACCAGCACCGGGTCAACATCCTTGGCGTACAGGCTTTGCCCCTCCAGCAGTATGTCACCAGTCACTCGCGCATCCGGGATCACCTCATGCATCCGGTTGAGCGTGCGCAGCAAGGTGGATTTACCGCAACCGGAAGGGCCAATGAAGGCTGCAATGGTTTGCGGCTCAACCGTCAAAGAGACTCCTTCAACAGCTAGGTGGTCACCGTAGTAGGCGGAAAGGTTTTCGACTTGCAAAATCGGTTCAGGCATCAAGATTCCTCAGTAGCGGGTTGGGTGGGTATGCTGCAAAACTCAAGGGACGGCATCGGGCGATTTCAACGGGTTTTCGGAGCAAAGCGACGGGCAACAACCCGCGAAATCACGTTGAGCAAGAGCACAAACATGATCAAAATGAGCGCGGCCGTCCAAGCCCGCGCATCATAGGCGGCGGTGTCCACGCCCTTGTTGGCCCACTGGTTGTAAATGAACACTGGCAAAGTGGTCATCCGGTCAGCAAACAAGTTGTAGTTCATTGAATCAGTGAAACCGGCCACCA
>JAIRPS010000120.1 GCA_031256885.1 Bifidobacteriaceae bacterium
GTGATTCAATCAGCCTGGTCAGCCAGGTTGTTGATGAAGTTCCGGGGGTGCGCGTTTTAGCTGAGCGTTTATGGCCTGAAGATCCTTTACGTCAGGTTCGCACAGTTCTGGCTGCGGGACATGCCCGGCGTATGGCTGGGCTTGGTTTGGCAGGTTAGCGTGGGTAATGCGGTGGCAGACGGGCACAAGCCGGTCAGTTTGGCTAAACGGCGCTGCTCGCGGCAGATTCAAGTTGGTTCGGTTGCGGTGGGCGGCGGGGCACCAATCGCCGTCCAGTCAATGACCACTACTTTGACTGCCGATGTCGATTCCACCTTGCAGCAAATCGCCGAGTTGGCTGCGGCTGGCTGCGACATAGTGCGTGTGGCAGTGCCTTCTCAGGACGATGCCGATGCGTTGCCAGCTATCGCCAAAAAGTCACCTTTACCGGTGGTTGCTGATATTCATTTCCAACCGCGTTATGTTTTGGCGGCGATTGATGCTGGCTGTGCGGCGGTGCGCGTCAATCCGGGGAATATTCGAGCTTTTGATGATCAGGTGGCGGTGATTGCCCGCGCCGCCAGTGCGGCTGGCGTGTCTTTGCGCATTGGTGTGAATGCTGGTTCACTTGCGCCCAATCTGCTTGCTAAATATGGTCAGGCGAGTGCGCCGGCCTTGGTGGAATCAGCGGTTTGGGAGGCTTCTTTGTTTGAAGAGCATGGCTTCCACGATTTTAAGATCAGCGTGAAACATCATGATCCGGTGGTCACGGTTGAGGCCTACCGTCTGTTGGCTAGCCGGGGTGATTGGCCGCTCCATTTGGGTGTTACCGAAGCCGGACCAGCTTTTCAAGGAACTATCAAGTCGGCGGTTGCTTTTGGTGCTTTGTTGGCTGAGGGGATTGGCGACACGATTCGTGTGTCACTAACCGCCCCACCGGTTGAAGAGGTCAAGGTGGGGGAGGCGATTTTACGGTCGCTCAACTTGCGTCCGCGGCAGTTAGAAATTATTTCATGCCCAACTTGTGGGCGTGCTCAAGTTGATTTGTTGCGCCTGACTGAGCAGGTTGAGAAGGGTTTGCAGGGTTGCACAGCGCCACTGCGCGTGGCCGTGATGGGCTGTGTGGTCAATGGGCCGGGTGAAGCGCGGGAAGCCGATTTAGGGGTGGCGGCTGGCAATGGTAAGGGCCGTATTTTCATCAAGGGTGAAGTGGTAGATACGGTTGATGAGAGTGAGATTGTGGCTGTTTTGTTGAAGCATGCTGCCCGTTTAGCAGGCACAGCGGCAGTTGCGGTTTCATGACTGGACGGGAAAATCCGGCGGGGATTCGCGGGGCTATGTGGTCACGTTTACGGGGGATTGGTGGGTTGCGTTTAGCTGGGCCGGGTGACTGGAATGCGGCTTTAGCTTTCGCTAAAGCCGCTGGTCCCCAGGGGGTGCTGCTTGGTGCCCGGCTGATTGACCGTTTTAACGGTGCGGCTTGGTTATGGCCAGGTAGTCATGGCTTGAAAGGGGTCTGTTGGGTTGGTGGAATCATTTTGCCGGTCGGTTTTGGCCCGGAAAATGCTGATCTGTTGGCGGCACGAGCCGGTGGGGGGATTGGCACATCGTTGGTTGGTGATGCGCCAACAATCATGGCTTTGTGGCAACGGTTGGCACCCAGTTGGCCGCAACCGCGCGATATCCGCCCTGAGCAACCGTTGATGGAAATCAATGATCAACCACTGTGGCCTTTGGATAGGTCTGTTCGCCCGGCCCGTTTGGATGAAGTGGATCAGGTTTTACCTGCCGCAGCGGCCATGTTTACGGAAGAAGTGGGGTTTGCGGAGTTGGCTAACCGCCAACGTTCACGAGTTGGTGAGTTGATTCGTCAAGGCAGGACTTTTATCCGCTGGGGCCCGATTCCCGGGCAGGCGGCACCTGGCGTTCAATTCAAAGCTGATCTGGGTGCAGTCGTTGGTGACCACGCCCAGATTCAAGGTGTTTGGACACATCCCAGTTTGCGCGGTCGCGGCCTTGCTAAAAGCGGCACCGCAGCAGTGGTGGCCAAGGCTTTGCAGGCTGGTTACCGCTCGGTTTCTTTGTACGTCAACTCCTATAATCTGGCAGCTTTGGCGGTTTACCGGGCGGTTGGCTTTCGCCAGGTTGGTTTGTGGGCCACTGTCATGGTTTAGCACCGTCAAGGCTTCGCTGAGGGGCCTGTCCCCGCTGATGCTGGCGAACTAACCGCCCGGTTTGTCCCACTGAAGCTGCGGTGACGGCTAGTCTTGGTGCCATGATTCGTCTGAGCCAACTTTTTGTCCGGACTTTGCGTGAAGATCCGGCTGATGCTGAAGTGCCGTCCCACAAACTGTTGGTGCGTGCCGGCTACATTCGCCGTGCTGCACCAGGCATTTACACCTGGTTGCCGTTAGGAATGATGGTTTTAGCCAAGCTTGAAGCGGTGGTCCGCTCGGAGATGGCGGCAATCGGTGCGCAAGAGGTGCATTTTCCGGCGCTGCTGCCTAAGGAGCCCTATGAGGCAACCGGACGCTGGGAAGACTATGGGCCAAATATTTTCCGTTTGCAAGACCGACGTGAAAACGATTATTTGTTGGCACCCACACATGAAGAAATGTTTACGCTCCTGGTCAAGGATCTGTATTCATCTTACAAGGATTTACCGCTGGTGCTGTATCAAATCCAAACCAAGTATCGTGATGAGGCTCGTCCGCGCGCTGGCGTGATTCGTGGGCGCGAGTTCATTATGAAGGATGCTTACACTTTTGATATTGATGATGCGGGTCTTGAGGCATCCTATTTGGATCAACGCCAGGCTTATCAGAAAATTTTTGCGCGGCTCGGTTTACCGGTGGCGATTGTCTCAGCGATGAGTGGGGCAATGGGTGGTTCACGCAGTGAAGAGTTTTTGTTCCCCACACCAATTGGTGAGGATACATTTGTGCGCTCGCCGGGTGGTTATGCTGCCAATGTTGAAGCGGTTACCACGCTGGTTCCGCCTGAGCAACCAATTGCTGGTCAACCGCCATCGCATGTTGAGGATACGCCAGATTGTGCGAGCATTGAGGCTTTGATTGAGTTAGCTAACCGCTTGTATCCGCGCCCTGACCGCCCCTGGGTGGCTGGTGATGCTTTGAAAAATGTGGTTGTTGCGGTGCGGGAACCTAATGGTCAGCGGCGGCTGGCGGTGATTGGAGTGCCGGGGGACCGGGAAGTTGATTTGGCGCGTTTGAATGCGGCTTTCAGCCCGGCGGAAGTGGAACTGGCGGCTGATGCTGATTTTGCGAAACATCCTCAACTGGTGCGTGGGTATATTGGGCCGCCAGCTTTGGATCAAACTAGCGCTGTGCAGTATTTGTTGGACCCGCGTGTAGTGGCTGGTACGCGCTGGATCAGCGGCGCTGATCAAGCTGGTAAACACGTGTTTGACCTGGTGGCTGGGCGTGATTTCTTAGCGGCCGGGCAAACCGGCGCTGATTCACAGGTTCAAGCTACCTGTGAAGCGGCTGAGGTGAAACCGGGGGATCCAGCACCGGATGGTTCAGGTCCTTTAGAGGCAGCGCGCGGTATTGAACTGGGTCACATTTTTCAGTTGGGACGCAAATACGCTGAAGCGTTGTCGCTGCAAGTGCTGGACCCTGACGGCAAACTGGTGACGGTCACCATGGGTTCTTACGGTTTAGGCATCACCCGCACTGTGGCAGCCTTGGTTGAAGCGAACCATGATGCGTCAGGGCTGGTTTGGCCAATGATTGTGGCACCAGCCCCGGTTCATTTGGTGGCTACCGGTAAAGATGAGACAGTGTTTACTGCTGCCGAGCAGTTGGCCAGTCAGTTTGAAGAAATCGGCGTTGAAGTATTGTTTGATGACCGCCGCAAAGTTTCTCCGGGTGTCAAGTTTGGTGATGCTGAACTATTGGGTATGCCGTTAATTGTGATTGTTGGCAAACAGCTCGGCGAAGGTTTAGTGGAGTTGCGTGACCGGCGTACCGGCCAGCGACAATCGGTTGCGTTGACTGAAGTTGTCAATGTGGTTGGTGATTTAGTTAAGTCTGGTGATTGTTAGGGGGTGTAACCATGAGCGCGGATTTATTTAGGCAAGCTGAACAGTGGCTAGCTGATGACCTGGATTCCGCTAGCCAATTAGAACTGGCCGATTTGATT
>JAIRPS010000124.1 GCA_031256885.1 Bifidobacteriaceae bacterium
TGTTGCCAAGACGTGAATTGAAGATGCAAGCTGCCCGCTATGCCGCCTATGTCAATTGGCCGGCCGGGGTGCAAGTGCAGGTGCTTTAATGATCGGCTTTGACAAAGGCGTGAAGTTGACACTGAGCGGTTTGCAAACCTGACCAGAGTCCTGAATAGCTCAGGTGAGCGCGCGCAGCCGTCGGTAAACCAGCGTATACACGAGCCTGAGCGGCGGGATCTGAACCGGGGCCAGCCAGGGCTACGGCAGTGGCTGAGACGGTTGGCTCATGCCCCACCACAATCAGCTGTTGCACCTGTTCAGGTAGGCAACGCAGTTCTTCTAAGAGCTCGTTGATGTAACCTCGATAAAGCGTGTCGCGGTGAATAACCGGGCAGTCAAACCCGGCAGTTTCAGTCACCAGTTGCCAAGTTTGGCTGGTTTGCACGGCTGAGGAAACCACAGCAAGGTCAGGCAGAAAACCGCTGGCGGCGAGATTATGGCCAACGCTGCGGGCTTGTTGTTGACCTTCCTGGCTGAGTGGACGCTCAAAATCGCGGGCGACATCATGGGCCACGGCACGAGCATGACGCATAATCACCAGGCTGCGGGTGGGCAGGTGTTTCATAAGACTGGTGGTTGATTAGTTGGGGTTGTACCGGGTTGGGGCAGATCAGCAAACGGAGCGTGGTGTATGGGTGTGTAGAGTGGGTGGCCGGCGCGGCCTTTGCCAAGCTCAGAACGCATCAACACAAGTTCAGTGGCTTGCCAGGCGGGGCCACGGTAGACGCTCAGTGCGCGGATTGCCTCAGCCCAACCAGGAGCATTGGCATGACGCGAAATAGTCAAATGTGCTCGAGGGGCAGCAGCAGGTTGCTGGTGGCGGCGAGCATGTGATGGTTTTGGCTGATCAGAGCCCAGCAGCTGGTTGGCCTTCTGCATCAGATTGCTGAGCAGATCAGTTTGGTTAGCCACGCCGATCCAGGCAATCAAACCGCGAAACCGTCCGGCACCGGCCAAGGCAAGCTCAGGCGCGGGCGTGGCGGCGGCCAGATCGGTTAAAGATTCAGTTAACACTTCCAAGCTGCCTTCGCCAACTTCCCCATAAAACGCGCAGGTCAAATGCCAATTTTCCCGGGGTGCTAAGGTGCGTGAGATGGCTGTTGTGTTTGGCAGCACCTGCTCGAGAGCGAAGGTCAAATGGTCAAGCGCGACACGATGCGGAACGATTGCTGTAAATAAGCGCACAAGTTGATTCTGCCATACAGATAGACTATGTTGTCCCAGGTTGGCGGATTGTTTACCAGTAAATCCCCACGGACAGATGACTGGTTTGGTGATTCGAGTGGTTACCAAATGCTTCAGAAGGCGCTAAGCTCTTAGTGTCTTTTGGGGGGAAGCACCGTTACCGGTGCCCAGACTCCCCGCACGACCACCGTGCGGGGCTGGCCCGGGGGTGGTGTAGAGAGGCAGCACCTGACCCCGCTTGTCAGTCAGCGCCGGGAAATGGCATGGGCTCGGCGAGTGACAGCCACCTCGGTGACAAGATCACGAGGTGATGAGTAGCGGAAGCGACGGGTTGCGCCTCTCCACCACCCCCGGTGCTCTTATCTTGCGGGCCAGATTTTCACGTTACCCGCAGCCGCCACCACTGGCCCAGCCCGGTGCTCTGATCTTTCGGGCCAGATTTTCAAGCGATCTGCTGCAAGCTGAACTGCAAATCCGATAAGTTCAAACCGCCCAGCTTCATCATTGCCCCGGAAGTTGGCTGATCAGCCAGGGCAAGGTGCACAATCACGGCAATGTGATGAACACCCACCGGCATTTTGGGTAGCCGCAAACCGCTACCCAAGGGTTTTAGCCCAGTTAGCCGTCTGCCGAGTTTGCCTGCTGAATCGACTGCGTGGACTGAGTAAACAGCTTTGAGTGTGGCAAGCGGATCAACTTGACTGACCGTCAACCAACCGACAGTGCCCGGCGTAATGACACTCAAATCCGCGTTGTAGCGTGCCTCAATGTCACCGCCAAGTGCGGTGACTGAGCCCTCAGAAGTTGTCTCAGCATTGCCGTGAAGTTCAGTTTCTGAGATGTTTTGGTTGCCGTCAAGCCAAGCGCTGGAACCTAAACGTAGCTCCAGTTGGCCAGAGGACATGGTGTTGGCGTCAGGGGTGTTCGCGGATGCCAAAACAGCATTGGCAATCACAATGAAACCGGCAACTGCTGCGGTCACAGCCGCTAACACCTTTGCAAACAAGCGGGTGGTTGACTGGCTGGAACGGTTTGATGGTTGGTTACTCATGCCAAGATCAACCATTCAGGCGGCGCGGCTATTCCCGCAGCCTTCCAGCCTAAACCCTGTTATCAGCTAAATACTTGCACGTCAAAAGCATTTTTCGGAGATTTGTGGGCAGTGCTTTAGGGCACTGTGCGGCTCCAACCACCCGGTGTTTGATTGAAGCCCACCGCATGCAGGTAGCGAGCAACTGCCGGTACAGGGCCTGGCATGGTGACACGTTGAATCCCCGCCTCAGCCAGCGGACCTTCACTTGAATAGACATAACCAGCCGGCGCATAGTCGCGGTAAGCCCCCACCACAAAATCGACCAAGAGTTGCGCCTGGTTGCCTGCCTGGCGTTGCCAAGCGACCAAGCCAATGGTTGCCTCACCTTGGCACAGCAAAGCTAGTTCAACCTCCGGCTGATTCAATTCGGTCAAACAAGCCGGATGGTATGCCTCAAGCTCAACGCGCCAACGTAGCAACATCCGCCGCACATAAGGGTTGTCCACACCAGTTAGGACATGCTCAAAAGCGCGGCCAGCCGACTTAGCTCGAGCCATTTTGATCAGATAGAACAGGTTGATTCCCAGCAGCGCCAGGTTCATCGCAACCATTGGCCAAACGCCAATCAGCGCATTGAAAGTTGCCAGCACGGCTGAGGCAGCCGAGTTCAGCAAACGTAAACGCAATACGCGCGTTTGAACGATTGAATACACCAATAGTGCTGAGCCGAGCCAGCCTAAAGCGTTGAGCCAGTTCATTCGGTTCTCCTTCTTGCCAAAGCTAATCCTAGGCAAAGCTACGCCATTTGGCCGATGCCGGAGCGATCAGTCCAGCGGCCAGGCTGGGGGAGAAGCGGGTGGCCTTTAGCCGCGCCGCCCGCGCAGGCGGTCAATTCGGCGGCGGTCAGCTTTGGTAGGACGCCCCGCCCCACGATCACGGATACCCACACCAAAGCCGCCAACCATACCCACACCGGTTAGCCGGTCAGTTGCTTTGGGGGGTGGTGGCGAATGATCCT
>JAIRPS010000176.1 GCA_031256885.1 Bifidobacteriaceae bacterium
CCGGTGCATTATGCCCGGTTGGCTGCTGAACAACTTGGCGGGACAGTCTTGCTGAAAGGTGCCGCCACCGTGGTAGCCGGCCAATGCCCCACCGTGTATGTGCAGGCTGATGGCACGCCCTGGCTAGCCACTGCCGGTACCGGCGACGTACTAACCGGGTTGATTGGTGCGCTGCTAGCCGGGCATGGTTCCTCAGCGGCCATTTCACCAGATGTACCAGTTCAGTTGGCAGCGTTAGCGGCCTTTGTGCATGGTCGGGCGGCTGAACGGGCGTCCGGTCACACGCAGGAAGCCGGCCGCACCCTCGGACCAATCGGTGCGCCAATCAGCGCGCTTGATGTTGCCGACGCCTTGCCGGCAACGATTGCCGATCTGTTGGCACGCCCCAACTAAGCAACCGCTTTAATAAGCTAGTGACCAATAACGATTTCCCGGTGCGTGCGGTGATTGACCTCACCGCCATTCGGGATAACGCGGCCGAGTTGAAACGCCGTGCCGGTAACGCCCAACTGATGGCAATAGTTAAAGCGAACGCTTACGGGCACGGGTTATTGCCCTGTGCCAGGGCTGCTTTGGCTGGTGGGGCCACCTGGCTGGGGGCCGCCCAACTAACTGAGGCGCTCAGCTTACGTGCCGGCTTAGGCAATCAATCTGCACCATCGATTTTGAGTTGGCTTTATGCACCTGGTGCTGATTTTGCTGGGGCTTTGCTGAATCAGATTGATTTGGGTGTTTCAGCGATTTGGGCCCTCAACGAGATCGCGGCGGCGGCTCGTCAAACCAATCAGGTAGCACGCATACACCTAAAGGTCGATTCTGGTTTAGGCCGCAGTGGTGCCACCGCAAAATCCTGGTTTGAACTGGTCACTAGTGCTTTAGGCTACCAAGCTGAAGGGCTGGTTGAAGTGGTTGGTTGCTGGTCGCATTTTGCTTATGCTGACAATCCCACCCACCCAACAGTGCGCGCCCAACAGCAAGCTTTCGCTGCGGCCGTGGCTCAAGCTGAACAGATCGGTGCCCGGTTTACGGTGCGCCATTTAGCTAACTCAGCTGCTCTGCTGACCGGGGCCGACGCCTGTTGGGATATGGTGCGTCCCGGTTTGGCGTTGTACGGTCTTAGCCCCATCGCTGATTTAGCGCAGCCGCATCAGCTGGGTATTCGCCCGGCGATGCGTTTGGAAGCTGACCTGATCATGGTTAAAGCAGTATCCGCTGGGCAAGGTGTGTCCTATGGCCATACCTATATTGCGCCGCGCGACACGAAGCTTGGCTTAGTGCCAGCTGGTTATGCCGATGGCGTTGCCCGCCACGCCTCGAATCGTGCCTCAGTGCAGGTGGCTGGGCAGCGTTTACGGATTGCTGGGCGGGTTTGCATGGATCAGTTTGTGGTCGATTTAGGGCCCGATTCGACTGCTCAAAGCGGTGACCGGGTGATTCTGTTTGGACCAGGCGACCATGGTGAGCCAACCGCTGAAGACTGGGCTAACGACATCGGCACAATTTCTTATGAAATAACTACGCGACTGCCAGCCCATCTCCACAGAGTGTATGTGGAGGGAAAAGGATGAGTCAGGTTGGTGATTTTGTTTTACCAACTGCTTTACCAACTGCGCAGGCTACGCGCCAGTGGGGTGAGCGGTTGGCTAAACAATTGCGGGCGGGCGATTTGATTGTGCTAACCGGTCAATTAGGGGCTGGTAAAACCACGTTGGTGCAAGGAATTGGCCAGGGTTTAGCTGTTCGTGGGGCTATTACTTCACCAACTTTTATTGTTGCCCGGGCACACCGTTCAACAATTGGTGGACCAGATTTAATTCATGTTGATGCTTACCGAATTGGCAGTCTTGACGAGATTGATGCGCTTGACCTTGACAGTTCCCTGGAGCAGGCGGTTACCGTGGTTGAATGGGGTGAAGGTTTGGTTGAACAACTTAGCATGGAGCGGCTCGAAATTGCGATTGAACGCGCGCGCGGTACGGCTACCGGCCCAGCCGGCGAACAACGCACTGTGCGTCTGCGTTGTTTTGGTGAACGTTGGCAAGGGCTGACATACCCCATATGAGCTGGTGGGGAGACCACGGCCGCCGCTGGGTGTTCAACGCGAGGTTTGTTTCCTTTTAAGGCAGTTTTTGGAAACAAACCTCGCGTAGAATCTCTTACATACACTGGTTGACGGGTGGTGGCAGTGCCAATCGAGCTGCTCGGATTGAGTTGGCTCCGGTAGGGTTGGCTTGTGGAATCGCTGAAAGATCGGGAAGCTGCGCATCGATTGGCGGGGAGCATACCCGCACTGGCTGGGCCAATCCTCAGTATTGATACATCAACAGGTGCGGCGGTGGGGTTGGTTGTTCCTGGTCAGCCGCCGCTGCGTTACTTGAGCGCTGATCCGCGCCGCCAAGTTGAAGATTTAGCCCCCTTGATCAGCCAAATTTTGGGCGATGCCGCACTCAGCCCCGGCGATTTAGCCGCCATTGCGGTGGGCACCGGCCCCGCCCCATACACCGGATTGCGGATTGGTTTGGCAACCGCCCAAAGTCTTGGTTTAGCGTTGCGCAAGCCAGTTATTGGTGTCTGTTCGCTTGATGTGTTGGCAGCTCAGGCACTTGATGTTCTGCCAGTCAAGGCAGACGATCTGCTGGTGGCAACCGGTGATGCTCGCCGCCGTGAGGTGTATTGGGCGACTTACCAAGTATGTCAGGCCAGCGCTGACCATGCCCCTTACCAGGTCAGCAATCCAAGCTCTCACAATGCAACCACTCAAGTTGCTGGCGATTGCCCGGATGAAACCAACGTGTTGATTAGTGGTGGCGGTGTTTGCTGCCGCCGGCTAGCTGGCCCCAATGTCAACCGTCCCCCGGATTTAGCGGCACAGTTAGCCAGTTTTCCGACGGTTCACCGGGCTGGCGGCGGTTGTTTGTTGTACCCGCAAGAATTGCCTTTGAGTGCCCAGGCACCGTCCCGACCGGACCCGGTGATGCTGATTAACCTGGCGGTTGCCCGGTATCAGCAGGGACAACCCACGCCAACCCGACCGCTCTATTTGCGCCGTCCGGACGCCCAAACGCCGGGCCGTCCCAAACGGGCCAGCCTGCCCACAACACCATGACTGAGTTACAGCGCGGTTATGTTTTGCGACCAGCCACGGTTGCTGATGTGGCGACCGTCAACCAGCTGGAGCACACAATTTTCGGTGTTGAAGCTTGGAGCGAGCAGCAGGTGCTCGAAGAACTGACCAGGCCAGACCGGCACTATTTGCTGGCCGAGAGCAACCTGTCTAATCATCCCCCAACCGGCGAATCATCCCCAGACTGGCGCAGTCAGCGCACTGGACTGAACCCGCCTGATGCTCCGCCTAGCGGCGAATCATCCCCAGACCGCCGCTGTCAGCGCACTGGACTGAACCCGCCTGATGCTCTACCAACCGGCGAGCTGACCAGCGTTAACGGGATTGTTGGTTATGGCGGAGTTTTTCTAAGTGACGATGCCGACATCATGACTCTGGGGGTGGTTGAAGCGTGGCGGGGGCAAGGTATTGCGCGCGCTTTGCTGAAGCATCTGTTAGACAAAGCCCGGGCAGTTGGCTGCCGTGCTTGCTTGCTGGAAGTCAGGGCTGACAATTATCAAGCGATTGCTTTGTACCGTTCAGCTGGGTTTCAACAGGTTGGTTTGCGGCGTGGCTACTACTACCACAGCGGTGCAGACGCCCTGACTATGCGCCTAGCGCTAGGCTCTGAGGATGCTTAGCGAACCGGTTGTGTTGGGAGTTGAAACCTCCTGCGATGAGACGGGCATTGCTTTAACCAAAGGTTTTAGTCTGCTTGCCCAGACGGTGGCTTCATCAATGGATGAGCATGCCCGTTTTGGTGGGATAGTCCCGGAAGTGGCTTCACGTGCCCATTTGGAAGCATTTGGGCCAACTTTAGCCAGCACGGTCAAGGATGCTGATCTGGATCAGTTGGATGCTGTGGCAGTGACCGCTGGCCCCGGGTTGATGGGGTCGTTGACGGTTGGCTTAGCCAGCGCAAAAGCTTTAGCCTTGGCGCTGGGCAAGCCGCTTTATGGTGTTAACCATGTGGTGGGCCATGCTTTGGTTGATCAATTAGTTCACGGACCATTGCCGAGCCCAACATTAGCCCTGGTCGTCTCAGGCGGTCATACCTCATTGCTGATTATTGAGGGTGCGCAAATCACGGTGTTAGGCCAAACTTTGGACGATGCCGCTGGTGAAGCTTTTGACAAAATTGGCCGCCTGCTTGACTTGCCTTATCCGGGTGGCCCACAAATTGATCGTCTGGCTTGCACTGGCAATAAGCAGGCAATCAGTTTTCCGCGCGGGTTAATGCGCCGCCAAGATTTAGAAAAGCATCCATATGATTTTTCTTTTTCTGGTTTGAAAACGGCTGTGGCAAGGTGGGTTGAAGCTTGCCGTGATGCTGGTCAGCCAGTTCCCCTCAACGATTTAGCGGCCAGCTTTGCTGAAGCTGTAGCTGATGTGCTGGTCCGCAAAACCTTGGCGGCTGCGCGCGCTTTGCACATTAATACTGTGGTGATTGGCGGCGGTTTTTCCGCTAATTCCCAATTGCGCGCTAAGGCCACCACTGCTTTTGCTGATGCTGGCATTGAACTGCGCATACCGCCCATCCGTTATTGCACAGACAATGGGGCAATGATCGCCGCAACCGGGGTGCATGCGATCATCCATGGTTTGCCGGCATCGGATCTGACGATTGCTGCCGACTCGGCCATGGAACTGACCCGCCTGGTCGCCTGACTACGGTTTGGGCTGAGTAACCAGTAGGCTTACCGCGTGAATTCGACTCGGCGACCAGTCTTAGTGGTGGACTATGGTGCTCAGTATGCTCAGTTAATTGCGCGCCGAGTGCGCGAAGCACGAGTGTATTCGCAGATAGTGCCGCACACCATGACTGTTGATCAGTTATTGGCTTTAGAACCAGCGGCAGTGATTCTTTCGGGCGGCCCGGCATCAGTCTATGAACCGGATGCCCCAAAGGTGGATCCAGCATTGTTTAGCGCCGGGGTACCAGTGCTTGGCATCTGTTACGGTTTTCAAGCGATGGCGCATGTGTTGGGTGGTCAGGTGGATCAGGCTGCCACCGGTGAGTATGGCCAAGCCGAAGCCACTACCAGTCAGGCTGGCGAGTTATTGACCGGCTGCCCCAGTATTCAGCCGGTGTGGATGAGTCACGGCGTGGCCGTGAACCGTGCCCCAGCCGGTTTTGATGTGTTGGCCAGCACGCCCGGCGCGCCGGTGGCGGCTTTTGAAGACCCGCAACGACGGTTATATGGGCTGCAATGGCACCCCGAAGTCAGGCATACTCCACATGGTCAGGTGGCGTTGGAAAACTTCCTTTACGCCGGGGCAGGTTTGCGGCCCGAATGGACTGCCGGTTCAATCATCAGCGAACAGGTTGCAGCAATCAGGCAACAAGTTGGTTCAGCCAGAGCAATCTGCGGTCTAAGTGGCGGAGTTGATTCGGCAGTGGCGGCCGCACTCGTGCAACGCGCCATCGGCGACCAGTTGACCTGCGTATTTGTTGATCATGGCTTGTTGCGTGCGGGGGAACGAGCCCAAGTTGAGCGGGACTTTGTGGCATCGACAGGGGCTCGTCTAGTGGTGGCCGACGCGCGCGACCGTTTTTTAGCCGCCCTTGCCGGGGTGAGCGACCCCGAAACCAAACGTAAAATAATTGGCCGTGAATTCATTAGAGTGTTTGAACAAACCGCTCGCACTTTGGTTAGCAATGATGATGTACCGGTAAAGTTCCTTGTACAAGGCACGCTTTACCCGGATGTGGTGGAATCTGGTGGCGGTCAGGGCGCTGCTAACATCAAATCGCATCACAATGTGGGCGGTCTGCCAGACGATCTTGACTTTGATTTAGTGGAGCCGCTGCGTTGCCTGTTTAAAGATGAAGTCAGAGCCGTTGGTCAAGAACTCGGCTTACCGGATGTGATGGTTTGGCGTCAACCATTTCCTGGACCAGGTTTAGCTATTCGCATTATTGGTGAGGTTACCGCCGAACGGTTAAT
>JAIRPS010000119.1 GCA_031256885.1 Bifidobacteriaceae bacterium
CGACGGCGCAGGCAACCAAACGGTCAGCACCCGTCAGGTAGTAGTCCGCCACACCACCGCCGCCAAAGACCTGGCTGTTTTAGCAATTGCCGTGACGGTGGCCGCCAAATTTGAAACAAAGCAAAACGATTTTACCTCCACTAGTTATGCGCCTTTCGCAGCGGCTTTGGCGCAAGCACGCGCCCTATTGGCTGATCCTCAAAATGCCAGCATCACTGCCCAACAAGCATTGGCTGCTTTAGTCAACACCCAAAGAGCACTGGTCTTAGCAGTCAATCGCACTGTCCTGCAAGGCCTACTTGACCAGGTAGAACAGCTGTTGAACAGCCCTGATCAATTCACCAGTACCAGTTTGGCTGTTTTAGATAATGCAAAGCAAAACAGTTTGACTGTGCTGAACAATCCGGAAGCCACGCAGGATCAAATCAACCAGGCAGCCAGTGAACTATTGGCCGCTGTTGCCCAAATTACTGCCCGTGGTGACACGCGCGGCTTGGCAGCATTAGTCGCATTTGTTGATTCGTTGCGTGTCACTGACTTCACGCCAAACACATGGCTAGCAGTTGCCACAGCGTTGGCTAATGCTCGCCAAATACTCCAACAAGAAGCCAGTCAAGCCATGGTGGACACTGCTTGGGATGAACTAACCCAAGCGCTCAACCACTTAAGTTTACGAGCAGTCAAAACCGGTTTAACAACCATCATTAACTTAGCTACAACAATCGTTAGCCAAGCAAATGACTATGTTCCGGCATCGTTGGTTGGGCTGACTGAGGCTTTGGCGGCGGCCCAAACTGTCCAAGCTGACGCTAACGCCAGCCAAACGGAAGTTGATAACGCCCAAACTGCGCTGCTGTTGCGCGTGGCGGCCGCCCGCTTAAAGGTCAGCCAGTCTGCGGCACCAAGCGCTCAACCAGCCAGTCAACCGCTGGCGAAGGCTCAGACGGCGGCTGTCAAGCTAAGCATCCAAACCAAAGCTAATCACAAGCTGCGTCGTGGCCAGCGATTCCAGCTCAAAGCCAGCGCCCGCACCGCCGTTGGTCAACTGATCGCCTTGAAATATCATTCCTCGAACACCAAGATTGCTAGCATCAACGCCCGTGGCATTATCAAAGCGAAGCGCGCTGGACGAGTCACCGTCACCGTGCGCTCCGCCACTGGTCAGGTCAAACGAGTCAAATTGCGTGTCATCAACTAGCAATCAAACAGCGGTTTGTCAGGTGGCGCTTTTGCCAAACTGAACCCGGCAAAGCGCCTAACGATCAGCGGGCGGGTTGGCCTTAAGTGGTCAGCCCGCCCGTGTTTTAGCAGGCTTGCTCCTCGGCACGCTCGCGCATCACCAACGCCGGTCACTGCCTTAGCCTACGATTATGGACGATGACGCAGACCGCCGCCACCCAGCACCAGCCTTGAGGAGACTCGTTCAAAATGCTTTACCCACTGCACCGCAGTGACAGCCAGGTCACCAACTCGCCCAACTTCCCCGCAATTGAGCAATCAATTTTGGCAAATTGGGCTGCTGACGACGTGTTTCGCGCTTCCATCGATCAGCGCAGTGCAGCTGCAGCCAACCAGCCAGCGAGTCAAGCGGCGGCGGCTCAGCCTGCTGATCAAATGGCCGCCAACCCCAATGCTGAGTTTGTTTTTTATGACGGCCCCCCCTTTGCTAACGGCCTGCCGCACTACGGCCACCTGCTGACGGGCTATGTCAAAGATGTCGTGCCGCGCTACCAAACAATGCGCGGTAAGCAGGTTGAGCGACGCTTCGGCTGGGACTGTCACGGTTTACCGGCAGAACTGGAGGCGGAGAAAGAACTCGGCATTGAAGACAAATCACAGATTGAAGCAATGGGGATTGCTGAGTTTAATGCGGCCTGTCGGCGATCCGTGCTGCGATACACCGACGCCTGGGAGGCATATGTCACCCGGCAAGCCCGCTGGGTTGATTTTCGTAACGACTACAAAACCCTCAACCTGGACTACATGGAATCAGTGATGTGGGCGTTCAAGGCGCTCTGGGATAAAGGACTGGTCTACCAGGGACACCGCGTTTTATGGTACTGCTTCCGTTGCGGCACACCATTGTCAGCCTCGGAAACCCGAATGGATGACGTTTACCGGCAGCGCCAAGACAACACTGTGACAGTTGCTTTCACCTTAGAGAACGGGATCAAAGCGTTAGCCTGGACCACTACGCCCTGGACCTTGCCATCAAACCTCGCTTTGGCGGTTCACCCGTCAGTTGATTATGTGGTGGTCAGGCCAACTACTGCACCGCAAGAACGTTGGCTGTTGGCTGAGGCGCGGCTGGCGGCCTACGCTAAGCAGATTGGTGAAACACCAGAAATTTTGGAACGCCGAAAAGGCAGTGACCTGGTTGGTTTACGCTACCAGCCGTTGTTCGATTTCTTTAGCGGTCACCCTAACGCTTTCCAGGTGATTCCCGGCGAGTATGTAACCACTGATGACGGCACTGGCATTGTGCATATTGCACCAGCTTTTGGTGAAGATGACAAGACGGTAGCTGACGCTCAAGGTATTGAACTGGTCAATCCGGTTGACAGCGAAGGCCGTTTTGACGCCAGTGTGCCACCGTGGAAAGGTTTACGCATTTTTGATGCCAACAAACCAATCACTCAAGCACTCAAACAGGCTGGTCAGTTGGTGCGCCAAGACAGTTACGTACACCCTTACCCGCATTGTTGGCGTTGCGACACACCATTGATTCAGCGGGCTGTTAGTTCCTGGTTTGTAGCCGTCACAAAAATCCGTGACCGAATGGTTGAACTGGGCGAACAAATTGAATGGTCACCAAGCCACATCAAAGAAGGCCAGTTTGGCAAATGGCTTGAAGGAGCACGCGATTGGTCTATTTCACGCAACCGCTATTGGGGTTCACCAATTCCAGTTTGGGTGAGCGATGATCCAGCTTTCCCGCGCGTTGATGTTTACGGTTCGCTTGACCAACTTGAGCAAGATTTTGGCGTGCGTCCCACCGACCTACACCGCCCATATATTGACAGTCTGACCCGACCAAACCCTGATGACCCAAGCGGACAAGCGACCATGCGCCGGGTGCCTGAAGTGCTTGACTGCTGGTTTGAGTCAGGTTCCATGCCCTTTGCTCAGGTGCATTTCCCCTTTGAAAACCGGCAATGGTTTGAGCAACACTACCCTGGTGATTTCATTGTTGAATACATTGGGCAAACACGCGGCTGGTTTTACACCCTC
>JAIRPS010000125.1 GCA_031256885.1 Bifidobacteriaceae bacterium
CCGATTGTGCCGCCCAGTGTGCG
Organism: Bifidobacteriaceae bacterium; assembly: GCA_031256885.1. The sequence goes on from JAIRPS010000125.1 coordinate 24, forward strand.
AAAAAAGTTCACCGAGGCAGTTGCCGCACCCACGTCGCGGCGCGGCACTGAGTTCTGTACTGCTAATACTAGATTTTGCATTGTCATGCCAACACCCAGGCCACAGATTGCCCCATAAATGGCTATGGTAACTAATGATGTGGAATAGCCAATAGTGCCCATTAATGCTGATCCACCAGCCAAAACAAGGGTGCCGACAACAACAAATGGTTTCCACACACCAACATGGCTGATCCAACGACCAACTACCACAGAAGCAATTAGCACACCAGCCATCATGGGCACCATCATCAAGCCTGCTGCGGTTGGTGAGTAACCGCGTGCTACCTGATAATACTGCCCAAGGAATACAGCAGAACCAAACATGCCCACGCCAACAGCAATTGAGGCAATGACAGCTAACGCGGTGTTCCTTTCACGAATGATTGGCAGCGGAATGATTGGATTGGTTGCTTTACGCTCTACCAGTATGAACAATACTGTGAGAAGTGCTGTGCTGCCGAGCATTACGCCAGTTTGCCAACTCACCCAGGCAAATGAATGATCAGCGAAAGAAATCCAAATCAACAAATCACTGGCTGCTGCCGTTATCAATGTTGCGCCCAGCCAGTCAATGCCGGCTGATTCACCAGGTGCGCGACGGCGGGTCGGTGGCACTTCTAAACGCCATTGCAGCACCACCATTGCGGCGAGCGCAAAGGGAATTGCTGCCCAGAAACACCAACGCCAACCCAGCCAACTTGTGTCAACAATGAAACCGCCAATTAGTGGTCCGGCCACTGTGGCTACCGCAATAACTGCGCCGGTGTATGCCATGTAACGCCCGCGTTGACGTGGTGGTATCACTGTACCAATGATTGTTTGGATCAAAATCAGCATGGCCCCCATGGCTAAGCCTTGGAGAGCACGGAAAGCAATCAGTTGGCCGGTGTTGGCGGCCGCGCCAGCACACAATGAACCGACTGAAAACAAACCAATTGCGACAAGTAGCAGCTTCTTCTTATCAAACAGATCAGCAAGTTTGCCCCAAATTGGTGTAGATGCGGTTTGCGCAAGCATGGTAGCTGTAACAATCCAGGTGTACTGACGCTGAGCGGTGCCTAGATGTGCTGTAATCACTGGCAGCGCGTTTGCAACAATCGTGGCTGAAACGTTTGCGACAAACATTGCTACGAGCAGGCCGGAAAGGATTTCAAGGATCTCGCGATGGGTTTTCATGTGGTTGGTTAGTCTCTCACTTGCTGGTTGGAAATATGGCAGGTTTTAACGGTTAGCCCGTTGATGATGGCTTGAACTACTTCAGCTGTTGCGCGGAGTTGTTCGGCTGGGAAATCTGCCAGCGCGCGCGCAAATCGCTCACGCTGAGCTTGACGAATGGCCAATATGGTTTGTCTGCCGTGGTCGGTTACCTCAACCAACCAGGCTCGCCCATCTTGGGGGTCACGTTGACGGTGGACCATGCCACGTTCAACTAGGTCTGTGACTTGCCGCGAAAGCACGCCAAGATCAATGGCAAGATCATCCGCCAAGGTGGTGATGCGGCGTGGGCCTTGCAACAGTAGTGTGACGATGGCGGCGAATTGCACACGCCGTAAACCTCCCTGAGCGGTTGGTTCAGCCCGTTTGACTTGGGTGACTGCTTGCATGAGTGTTTCCAGCAAAGCGTCTATGGCGGCGGCTTGGACTGATTGGTTGCTGTTGTCTGGCTGATTGGCGGATGTTTCGCTTTGCACAGACCTATCCTAACACAGTTGCTTGCGGTAAGCAACTAATCGCGGATGGGGTCCCCCCAACCACCTCGCTCGCTAAGCAACCACAGGCAAACCGCCGAGAAGCGAATCAAGCCCAAGGCAACTTCCCACATCCCTGCGCTAAGCAACCACAGGCAAACCGCGCCAGATATGACACCGGCCCGGTCCCCTGGGGGACCGGGCCGGGCGGTGTGCTAACCAGCTGCGGTGTTCAACCACACCTGGTCAGTGTGCGCTACTTCTTCACCTTGACCTTGACAGTCTTGGAAGCCTTAGCAGTGCCCTTGGCAGCGCTGCTGGGGAAATACTTCGCCTTGACCTTAATGGTCTTAGCAGCGTATTTCTTGGGCAGCTTGACAGTGGTCTTGTTAGCTTTGACAGTAACTTCCTTCACCACAGTCTTGCCGACATAGAGCAGAACAGTGCCGCCAGGCTTGCCTGTCGACAGCGTGATGGACACAGTGACCTTCGGTGCAACCGTGCGCTTATGCGCCTTGCCGGATACCTTAATAGTCTTAGTGGCCACAGTTGGCAGAGCACTTGGTGGTGTAGCCGGGCGGTTAACCAGGCCAGCGCGTGCTGTCAACAAACGAGTCATTGCAGCATTGACAGTTTGCGTTGTCGCAGTAGTGCTCGCCACAGCCGCCTTAGCAGCCGTCAAAGCTGCCGCAAACTCAGTCCAAGTAGCTTCAGTGAAGTCAGCCGCATTGAGGTTGCCGTAACTATTGGCTGTGCTGGTCAAAACCGACTTGACAGTATCCAAGTTTGCCTTGGCAGCAGCTTGATCAGCCGCAACCTTGGCATCTTCAGCAGCTTTCTTAGCGGCCGCCTCAGCAGCCTGTTGGGCAGCAGCTTCAGCAGCCTGGCGAGCCTGTTCAGCGGCTTGACGGGCAGCTTCCTCAGCAATTGCGGGGTTGGCAGTCAAAGCGGCAACCGCATTGACCAAACCAGCCAGAGCGGCCGTAGCCTGCTCCTGCGTTGGTGCTGCTGCATCCAACACAGCCCGCGCTGCCGCCAAAGCCGCAGTCACACCAGAGAAATCGGCGTAATCG
>JAIRPS010000147.1 GCA_031256885.1 Bifidobacteriaceae bacterium
CCGATTGATCCTGACCCGGCTTTCCCTAATGGTTTTCGCCCAATGAGTGATGATGCGCATGGTTGCATGCTTGACCCGCGAGCCACCCTGCTTGGTTCCGGCGGCCAACTACCGACCAAGCAGCCAGCCACCAGCCCAGACAATCAGTAGGCCGCAAAATGACAACAGCTGCGTCGGTCCAATCACTCACTGAGCTGATCAGTTAGACTGTTGCTATGCGTCGAGCTTGGCGGGTTGTGATCCTCGCATTAATCGTTGGCCTGGGGGGCGGGGTTGCTGCTGGCTTGTGGCTGGCTCCAGACCCTCAAGTTGACTGGGCAACCCCGGATAACACTCCCGGCATGGTTGATGTGGTGCCGCGTCAGTTTGATGATGCACGCAGTTTGCCGGTAGCTCCCCATTTAGCTGATGAGTGGGATGCGCTGGCACCAATGTCTGGCGTGGTGCGTAAAAACAATTGCCAGGTTGGCCAAAAATTGCGCAGCGGCAAAGCACCTTTTAGGTTGGATGATCAGCCGGTTTTGTTGCTGGCGCTAAGCACACCTTTATGGCGCGATTTAGATATTGGGGTCAAAGGCGCTGATGTTACGGCTTTTCAAAAGGAACTGCGACGCCTCGGGTGGAAGGATGTGCCCACCGACGGCTACTACGGTTGGGTCACAGCTGCAGCGGTCAAACAGCTGTGGGAAAAGGTTGGCGGTAACCCGAAACAAGGCTCGCTGCCGCTCAGTCAGGTCGTTTGGTTACCAAAACGCAAATTAACGGTCGCCACCTGCCCATTACGGATTGGGCAGCAAATCAATAGCGGCGATAAACTGTTCACGGTTGGTGGCGGTTTGGTTTCCTTGACAGTAACTGTTCCAGAAGCCGCACGTGCCGGTGAACGTCAGGTGGTCAACGGTGATTTGACAGCAGTAATTCCTGCAGAGAACCAACTCACCGATCGGGCGTTTTTGGAAAGTTTTGCTAAAAATTTCCGCTTCGCTGAATGGTTACGCGACAATGGTACGCAACTCACCATTGATTCACGTTTAGTCACCCCCTTAGATGTGGTGGCTGTGCCGCCCTCCGCCTTGTATGATTTGTCGGAAACGACTGGCTGCGTGCTGGGTGAGGCAGGACCAGTTAGAGTTGAGGTGGTTGGTTCTGAACTTGGCCAATCATTCATTAGGTCTGATTCATTGCCCACCAAAGTTGCTGTTGTGCCCGGTGAGGACGCGCCACCGTGCGAGTAAAAATTATTAGCCTGGCCCATTCGTTTCCGGGTACTGGCGTGTTATTTGCTGGTTTATCTGAAACATTTACGCGCGGCGATTTAGTGGCGGTGACCGGTCCGTCCGGCTCCGGTAAATCGACGCTGCTTTCCTTATTGGCTCGCTGGGAAACACCAAAATCAGGTTCAGTAGTTTGGGAAAACATTGCCTCGGTGGGGTGGGTTTTCCAAAACCCGCACGGTGTGGCGGGGCGTTCAGCATTGGACCATGTGGCTTTACCGCTGGTTGCCAAAGGTTTGAAACGCCGGGCAGCTGACCAGCTAGCTTTAACGGTAATGGAACGGTTTGCTTTAGCGGATGTTGCAAAACGGTCTTTTGGCGCACTATCCGGTGGTGAAGCGCAACGGCTCATGCTAGCCAGAGCGGTTGCTAAAGCACCAGACTTGCTGCTGGTTGACGAACCAACCGCCCAGTTAGACCCGATCGCTGCCGACACGGTGAACACTGTGCTGGGGGAGTTAGCGATGGACCAAGCCATTGTGGTGGTGGCAACTCATGACCCAGACACCCGCGACGCCTGCCAGCGTGTGGTTGACCTGCGGCATCACATGGTCAGTGAGAATGATGATTAGGGAAAAAGAGATTTGGCGGGAAGCCGGACGTAACCTGGCTTGTGGCGCTTCACGAACAATAGTGGCAGTTTTGCTGCTTGCCGCAACCCTTGGTGCCTTGGGCTGGGCACAAGCCGCCAGCGTGGTTGATTTAGCTCGTCAAGCCAAAACCTACCGTGAATCCGGTGCAGCCATACGCCTAGTGGTTTTACACGAATTGATTGACGGTGCCCAATGCGACAAGCTCAACGGCTACCCCGGTATAGCAGCGGCGGGAGCCACCCGGACAGGTTCCAGTCTCAGTTTGGCGGCAATGCCGGCGCGTAAATTAGAAACTGTTGAAGCCACACCCGGTTTAGCCAAAGTGCTTGGCTTAGATGCCAAAGCTGCCAATGCTGGGGTTTGGTTGTCCTCAGACCTGGCTGGTGTTTTGGGTATTAGCCAGGCTGGGGTGGATTTACCGTTAGCTGATGGCACTGTCAGCCAAACTAGCGCTATTTACCAATGGGCGGACAACGACGGGCGGCCACCAACCTTGGCTTACACGATTGTGCAACCGGTGCCGGCGCAAGGAAAGTTTGATACCTGTTGGGTGGAGTTATGGCCGGAAGGCGACACGGCTGACGCTGTGCTGACTTTACCGGCCTTAGCTGGGCCGCCTGATCCGAACACTGGCCAACGCCAATTGCCGCAGGTTGAACAGTTGAACACCACACTCGGTTGGCGTTTTGACGCGCTCGGCAAGCTAGCTAAACTGCCCACTGACTCATTGACTTTAGCTGGCGTGTTGATTGGTTTGGTTTTGGGTGCCGGTTTGATTCGTTCGCGCCGCCTGGAATTGGCGGCTGCACTGCATGCTGGTGTGCCGAAAACCGCCTTGGTTGGGCAAATCATGGTGGAAATATTTACTATTGGCTTATGCGCAGCCTGCCTGGCTGTGCCAACAGCAATCTATGCTGCTAAGGCGGGTAACCCTGATCCGCCTTGGCCGGCGCTTTTCCCGGCTTTGCGGACAGTTGCCCTGGCAGTGCTAGCGGCAGTCTTAGGGGCATTACTGATTACCTTGGCCACGCGCGAGAAACACCTTTTCCGCCACTTCAAAAACCGCTAAACCAGTTGCGATCACCTTGAGGCACTACACCACCTTCAGACACAACGTCGCCACCTTCAGACACTAATACCCCTTAAAGCCAGCTGCCTGGTAAACCATCCTAACCAGCATGGTTTACCAGGCAGAGCAGACTAAACTAGCGGACTTTTTGGCTAGCGGCAGAGGTGCGGCTCACACCGGCGCGCAGCACCCTGACGCTAATACGTTTGCCTTGATCAGCGGCACGCAGGCGGTAGGTCGCTTTGGTGGCACCTTTGATTGCGCGAGCCCCGCGATACCACTGATAGCGCAGACCCTTAGCTAAACCAGTAACTTTAGCCTGAAGTTTGGCACCAACCTTTGCCTGACCTTTGATTTTAGGCCTGGCCAAAGTGGGCACCTGAGCTGATACGGGCAGTGGTGCGCCAGCCGCTTGGCTTGCTAAAGCCGCAGCGAGCACCGGTGAGCTGGTTTGACGCAGTTTGGCGCGGGCAATCGCCGCAATCAAACTGGTTTGTACAGCGGTCACCTCAGCTTGGCTGGCGTCATCATTGGCATAAACAAT
>JAIRPS010000151.1 GCA_031256885.1 Bifidobacteriaceae bacterium
CTTCACTCAATACAGACGCCGCTGAACGCACAATCACTTTGACGGCGGCATCGAAAACTTTCAACCTGGCTGGCTTGCAACTGGCCAATACGATCATTCGCAACAGTCAGCTGCGCCAAAGCTTTGACCACCAACTAAGAATGACAGCTGGTTTGGATTCACCATCAGTGTTTGGTTTGGTTGCCTGCCAGGCGGCGTATCAATATGGGGCAAACTGGCTAGACCGTCTCCTCAAGCATTTGCTGAACAATTTCCAAGAACTTGGTCAGACCATTGATCAGGTGTTTCGCTTGGTTAGCGGCAGTGTGCAGGCTGATCGCGGCCAAACTGTGCTTCCGCCAGAAGGCACCTATTTAGCTTGGCTTGACTTGCGGCAACTTGGTTTAGAACATGAGCGTTTGGTGCGTTGGTTGGAAGATGAAGCGGGGTTGTGGCTGAGCAACGGTCTTGATTACGGCCAAGCTGGCGCAGGTTTTATGCGTTGGAACGTTGCCCAGCCGCAAACCGTAATGCGTCAGGCACTCGCCCAGTTGCTGAACGCCGCCCAGGGCTTAGCCGCTTAGCCATGCGCGAGGGTTTTGTTCCCTACAATCCAGCGTTTGAGAATAACCGTTACGGCAACAATTCCCGTGCGGATTGCTCAAGGTAGGCGGCGGCATCGAGCGCTGCTTTGGCACCAGAAGCTGCCGCAGTGATCGCTTGACGGTAGGTTGGGTCCACCACGTCACCGCAGGCAAAAACACCGGCCACTGATGTTCGCGTTGAAGGCGAATCAACTTTTATATACCCATGCTCATCGAGTGCTAACTGGTCTTTCACCAAATCGGAACGAGGTGTATGGCCAATTGCCACAAAAACTGCGTCAACCTTGAGTTGGTCGCGTTGACCGTTCAGCAGGTTGGTGACTTCCAAACCAGTCACAAACTGTTCACCCAAAATGCCTGTGACCTGGCTGTTCCAAACAAAGTCAAGGTTTGGTTCGGCCATTGCGCTGTCCACAACGCTACGAGCTGCCCGCAGCGTGTCGCGCCGGTGAATAACCGTCACCTGGCTGGCTAAATGCGCCAAATATGTCGCTTCACCAACTGCCGAATCGCCGCCGCCAACTATTGCCACCGGCTTGCCTTTGAAAAACGCACCGTCACAGGTGGCGCAATAAGAAACGCCGCGTCCAGTTAGCCGTCGTTCGTCATCCAAACCAAGCCGTCGGTAAGCCTGGCCGGTGGCCAGAATCAAAGTTGGTGCCTGCCAAATTGCGCCAGAGCCGCCACGCACCTGCTTGATTGTTTGATCAGCGGTGATTTCTACGGCATCGTCATACACTAGTTCAGCGCCAAGACGCTCAGCTTGAGCGCGCATATTGTCCATCAGATCAGGTCCGGCAATACCGTTGGGGAATCCCGGAAAGTTCTCAATCTCGGTGGTGTTGACAAGGTTGCCACCAACTTCAACAGAGGAAGCAACCACCAGCGGTTTAAGTCCAGCGCGGGCAGCGTAAATGGCGGCGGTGTAGCCGGCAGGGCCGGAGCCGACAATCAAGACAGACGTACTCACTCATGTGATTGTGCCACGTCCAGCCAAACGTTCCAAGCATTGCGGCGTCAACAGTGTTGCTGTTGAGTAAACCGGAACGCCCAATCAGCCAGAGCCCGAGCACTATGGCGATACCCAACATGCCCCACCAAACCCAGTCGGTCGATTTCGCTTTGGCCATCAGGGTTGTGCCACCCCAAGGCGCGGCTGGGGGCGGCGCACCAGGTAGAAGCCCTGGTGGCATGGTTGGGGGGAAATGCGGTTGAGTGGTTAGTTCGTCATCATAAAAATCGTCATCGTCATCGCTAGTTTCATCATCTGACTGATCTGCAGTGCTTTGGTTCAGCGCGGACTGCGAGTTGTCAATCTGCTGATTGGGCAGGCTCTCGGCAACCGGCGGTTGATCATTGTCGCTGGCTATAGCTTCGGTGACACGAGCAATGATTTCGGTTGCCTGGTTGGAGCCAGGCGGCATTGGCAACAAACTGGGTGCGCCAGTAACTGTCAATGGCCATTGCGCCATCAGGGCGGGTGGTTCAGGTACTCGCCCAATCCACTCGCCGAGGTCACCAATCAGTTCCGCTAAATCGGTGGGCCCCACCGCGCTAGGGTCAAGTGCAGCGCGGCATAAAGTGTCAAGATCGCCGGGTACTTCCGCAGCCATGTCCGAGGGTGGTATGGGTGCGCCGCCGAGCCGTGAAGGTGGTTGCATGAACGATGGCGTTGGGCCAGGCCAGCGGCCAGTTAGCGCTGCGTAAAGTAAGGCAACAACATCGGTAGCTTGGTGGGCGGCTTGCTCGCGCGGATCGCCACCACTGTGCCCCCAGAGGGCTGAATCCCAGCCTAAACCGCAAATGCTGAGGATTGGATTATCACCGAGGTAGATCAATTCGGGGCGCAGCGTCAAATGGCGCACACGCATCAGATTGGCGGCTTGCAGGGCGGTGGCAACTTCGCCAGCCACACAACGAGCCAGTTCGGCGCGCAGCGGAGCAAAGTCAGACAGCGGTTGGCCGCGCATCAAATCAGTCAACACAAAAGCAGTGCCGCCGTACCGACCAGCATCAATGACACGTACCAAGCGAGGATCATTGACCAGGGCAGCCCGGCGGGCAGCGTCAATTGCCTCGTCAACATGCGGGCCTATCAGCAGGTGAGCTTCAATTGAGCGGCGCAAAATGCGATCATGCGCCAACCAGCGAAAAGCCCAAGGATGAGTGGAAGTCAATTCGCGTTCAAGGCGGTAGCGGCCCATCAAGATGTCGCCGGAGCCAAGCGGGCTTGTAGCAGCAGGGTTACCTTCCACGATGCTCGTGGCACTCCATTTCTTTGATCGCCGGGACGCAAGTAGTACCAATGTTAGAGGTTAAGATCACATAAAGTGGCGAATTACATGCATCATAGCTGGTCTGCTGTCAATCTGGAAGATTTCTGTGATACTGCGTCCACTCAGTTTAGGGCTGAGCTAACCATGGCTGCCAGTCTGGTAGTTTTCTGTGATGCTGCGTCCCGTGATGACTTTGCTTGAAAAACGCCCTGTCCGTCAAAGCCTGAGCGTTGCCGTGGCTACTGGATTGTATGGACTGTCTTTTGGGGCTTTGGCTGTCACCGCTGGTCTGAGCATTAGCCAAACCATGGTGTTGTCAATGGTGATGTTTTCCGGTGCTTCACAGTTTGCCCTGATTGGCGTGGTTGGCGCCGGTGGCACTGCCCTGGCAGCAGTGGCTAGTGCAGCGCTGCTGGGAGTCCGTAACGGGTTGTACGGTTTGCACAACGCGCCGCTGCTCAGCCGGTTACCGCAAATTTTTCGGTTGTTGGCCGCCCATTTGACGATTGATGAATCAACCGCTGTGGCGGCTGCTCAACCAACCAAGGCGGAATCACGGCAAGGTTTCTGGTTGACAGGTGTGGCTGTTTGGTTGCTTTGGAATGCCCTCACACTGGTTGGTGCGTTAGCTGGCGGCCAACTTGGTGACCCTGCTGCCTGGGGTTTGGATGCGGCCGCCAGCGCCGCTTTTCTGGGCTTGCTTTGGCCCCGCTTGACCGGCACGGCTGATCACCCGGCATTAGCGCAGCGCGCCCGGTTAGCCAGTGTTTTAGCGGCAATAGCTGCCCTCACGCTGGTTCCGTTAACCCCGCCTGGCATACCCGTTTTAGGCGGTTTGCTGGGTGCTTTAGTGGCAGGCTGGCTGCCGCAACGGTTTTTGATAAGCCGGTCAACAGTGCGGGGTGAGGCATGAAGCAGACAATGATTTGGTGGGCGATTTGGTTGGGCTCAGCCGCAGTATTACTCACCAAAATACTGGGACACTTGGTTGGCCGGCGGCTTGCTCAAAGATCCGCTGACCACCCCAACCGACGGCGTTTTTCCGGTGAATCATTAGTTGGCTTGGTAACGGTGGCGTTGCTATCCGCCTTGACAGCCGTGCAAACTATTGGCAACGGCAAAAGTTTGGTGATTGACGCTCGGCTGGTTGGCTTAGTGGTGGCTGGTTTGGCGTTGTGGCGACGCGCACCCTTTATTGTGGTGGTGGTTCTGGCCGCAGCCACCACCGCTGGCTTGCGGGCGTTGGGCTGGTTGGATTGAGTTCTTGAGCTTGGGTTTCGCAGACGGGCTTCACAAAATTTCGATGGCGTAATGCTCTTTGTTGATTTTGTTCGCTAAGGGCGTAATTGTTGCTGCTAGCTGTGGTTATATGGGGTATTGGGTTTGTCTGTTCGCTGTCAGCGAACAAATTGGAAACAGTGCGGAGGTTACGCGGTTAGGTTGTGAAGCGCTGTGACCATGCGGCCAGACTACAAACCTTTGGTGGAACTACCACCAACCGCCTGAGCAGCAGAAAGGATCGCATTATGAAGCGAATCATCACCGTACTGACCTGTGTCAGTTCGGCTGCTACTGCCAGTGCGTGGGCTTATCTCAATGGCACCACCAACAAGGCATCTTTCGGTTCAGGTTACAAGTGGAGCCGTCCCAGCTATGTTGTCGAGCATTTCTAAACACCGCCTGGTAGCGCTGTGTTTTGGTGCTGCCAGTATGTTGTTGAGTGGTTGTGTTGATGCCTCTTCGGCACATGTCGCACCGAAGAACCCTTACCATGCGGAGGTTGAGCAGATTTTGAAGCATGCTAACTCTGATTATGTTAAGCAGGTGTTGGCTGATGGTCACGTTTCCGCAGTTGAGTTTGAAGAGACACTCACTTCATTTGCTGGGTGTTTGCGTGAAGCCGGTATTGCAGCGGTGATCGATGAGTTGGATTCGGGGGCACGGCGGGTGATTTACCCCTCGAACTATGTTGATTCTGATGTTGTGCGGGGTTGTGAGAAAAAGTGGGATGACGGGATTGTGTATCTTGCTCAGATGCAGCTAGAAAACCCTGATAACGAGCCCTTTGAGGATCTTCAAGCAGCCCAGTGGAAAACCAGGTTCAGCGCGAGGTTTGTTTCATAAAACAGTCTAAAAAGGAAACAAACCTCGCGTTGAACCGGTCTGACTGGTGGTGCTGAGGGCCAGTATCAAATAGTTTCAGCGAACTCGAGTGCTGCACCTATTACCTGGTCCATGTTGAGGTAGCGGTAGCTGCCTAAGCGACCACCAAAATAGACTGGCGCGCTCGGGTGGGCTGCAAGTTCAGCAGTCCTTGCATGATACTGCGCTAAACAACGAGCATCCGCAGGCGTGTTGATGGGGTAGTAAGGTTCATCATTGGGCTGTGCGCGGCGGGCGGTTTCACGGGCAATCACGGTTTGATTGTCAGGATACCTGTCAGAGCGTTCAGGGTGAAAATGGCGGAATTCAATAATTCGGGTCCAGGGTGGCGAAGGGTCAGCGTAGTTCATGACGGCCACACCTTGAAAATCTCCAACCGGCAAACATTCCCACTCAAAATCGAGTGTTCGCCAACCCAAATGCCCAAGCTGGAAATCAAAAAACCGGTCAATCGC
>JAIRPS010000166.1 GCA_031256885.1 Bifidobacteriaceae bacterium
GCTGAGCTTCAGCCAAGTCAGCTAATGCGCTTGACGCTGCGCCGCCGGAACGCAAATAGGTGACATAGGCATCCTCCAAACTGGTGGCGCCAAGGGTTTGTTTCATTTGCTCCGGTGAGCAGCACATCGCAATTTTGCCTTGATCAATCAAGCAGACCGTGTCCACACCATCAGCTTCATCAATGTAGTGCGTGGTTAAAAAGACGGTGGTACCAGCTTCTTGACGCACCTGGTCAATATATTCCCACAGGTTACGCCGGGCCACCGCATCCATGCCTTGGGTTGGTTCATCGAGGAACAGCACGCGCGGCGTGTGAATCAAGCTGCGCACAATTTCCAGTTTGCGTGCCATACCGCCAGACAGTTTGCCAACCGGTCGGAACAGCGAATCGCCAATGCCTACCACCTCGGCTAACTTGACCACACGGTCACGGTACTGGGCCGGCATCATTTTGAAGGATGGGCGGAAACTGTACATACCGTACATGGCAGCGTGGAAACGGATGTTCTGTTCAGCGGTTAAGTGCCGGTCAAGGCTGGGGCGTTGAAAGATGATGCCAACGTTTTCGCGCACTTGCCGAGCCTGCTTATCAATGTCATAACCAGCTATCCTGACCACGCCGGCGGTTTTGGCTAAGGTGGTGGTCAGAATTGAAATTGTGGTGGTTTTGCCGGCACCGTTTGGTCCGAGGAAAGCGAAAAACTCTCCCTCTTCAACGGTGAACCCGACTCCTTTAACAGCTGGTTCTTTAGCGTGCTTATAGCGTTTGACAAGGTTATCTACCTCAATCACGGTTGCCATACTGGCTCCTTTCGGTTGGTCCGTGGAACCAGCTTGCACCTTCAATCTCAACGCTAACTCAAGGTGGTGTCAACGGAATGTAAACGGTGAATTGACTGCCTTCACCAACCCGGCTTGTCACTGTCACCCGGCCACCACCCAGTTGGCATAGCCCTTTCACCAAGGCTAAACCAAGACCGTTACCACCGCTTGAGCGGGCTTTATCAGCGCGGTAAAACCGTTCAAAAACATGAGGTAGGTCTGTTTGCCCAATACCAATGCCGTTATCAGATACCACAACTTGGTAAAACTGATCGGCGCGTTGCAGTGTTATTTCAACATTGCCATCGGCTTGGGTGAATTTGATCGCGTTTTGAACCAAATTTGACCAAACCTGACGCCACAGTGACTCGTCAGCCACAATTTCGGCTTCGTCAGCTTGTAAGGAGACGTTGATTGGCTTAGCTGCCCATTGCGGTTCTAAAGCTAGTATGACGCTGCGGAGTTGCTCATCAAGACGGAAAGATTGTGGTTTGAGGGAAACATCATCAGATTCCAATGCGGTCAAGCGTAAAAGATTATCACTCAGTTCGGATAAGCGTTGTGTTTCTTGTGTGATCACATCAAGATAGTGGGTGCGAGTTGCTTCATCGAGCTGTGACTGTTTCAACAACTGGGCAAAACCGCTGATTGACGTTAGAGGGGATTGTATCTCATGTGAGACTGCTGAAACAAAATTTTGGCGATGTTCTTCCAGGTCGCCGAGATCAGCAGCTAACTGATTCACACCATCAATTATTTCCGAAAGAGGGTGACGTTCCTGGCGTCGCAGTCGGATAGCAAAATCGCCCTGCGCCATCCGTGACATAGCGTCAAGAATTTCTTGACCAAAATATATTCTTCGGTCTGGGTGAAAACGCATGAGCAGGCCAAATATAAAAATCAATGCCAGCATCACCACAATACCTAAAGCCACAGATATAAGGTAAGCTACCAGGGCAGAAGGCTGCCCAGTGTGCTTAAAAATCAGGTTCGCCAAGAAACGGCCAACGGTCAATGCCCAGAAAATTACCGCCATCATGCCTAAGGGTTTTGGTAAATCACGCAAACGTGGTTTAGGGAAGCTGTTTTGCTCAGGGCGTTGCGGCGTTTTTGATGCGCTCATTCGCTATCCTCTAATCGGTAACCCAAACCACGTACCGTAATAATCTGAAAACCAGCTTCCTCGCCAAACCGTTCCCGCAAACGGTTGATGTGAACATCTAATGTGCGGTCAGTTCCCCCAAAGTCACTACCCCATACGGTGTCTAAAATTTGCTGTCGCGTCAATGTCCGGCCTTTATGCGCGGCCAAGAGGAACAGCAAATCAAATTCTTTGAGCGGTAATTCTACGTTTTTTCCATTCAGGGCGACCGTATGCCGGTCATCGTCAAGTTCAACTTTACCGGCCTGGGCAGTTGCCGCACTGAGCTTGTGGAAGCGCCGCAACAGTGCGCCAACTCGGGCAATCAGCTCTGCGCCTTCAAATGGCTTGACTAAATAATCATCCGCGCCAGCTGCGAAACCATGCACTTTGTCGCCAATTTGGCTTTTGGCGGTTAGGAGCAAAATCGGTAAATCGGGGTGGTAGCGCCGCGCTAACCGCGCAAATTCCATACCGTCCAATAAGGGCATCATCACATCAACCACACACAGGTCAACTGTGGTTTGACCAAGCTGTCGCAAACCTGCACGGCCATCAGCTGCTGTTACCACGCTATGGCCAGCACCAGTCAGTAACGCATCAACTAGTTCAAGAATGTGCGGGTCATCGTCAATTGCCAGGATTACGCCCACGAACCTCCCCCAATCCGCTGGCACTCCCACACATTAAGGCCAGTACGTGCAGGATTACGCCCACGAACCTCCCCCAATCCGCTGGGGCAACCTAAGCGTGTCACAGTGCACATTGCTGTCACACCGCAATACCGCTAGCAAAATCTTGTGGCACAGCTGCCAAGGCTTGCGGTAATCCCGCTAGTGTCAGCCAATTTGCAAGTAAACGGTGCCCGTATTGGCTGAGAATCGATTCAGGATGAAACTGCACACCATGCAAAGGCAAGCTTTGATGCGCCAAACCCATGATTACGGCATCGTCAGCTTGAGCGGTCACGCGCAACACGCTTGGCGGGTCAACTACCGCCAATGAGTGGTAGCGCGTTGCTGTTAGCGGGTTGGGCAGAGAGGTAAACACGCCTCTTCCGTCATGCATAATTTGTGAGGTTTTGCCGTGCCGTAACTGCGGGGCATGCACCACACGTGCTCCGAACAGCTCACCTAATGCCTGGTGTCCCAAACACACTCCAAGCATTGGCACAGACCGTTCGGCGCATTCACGGATCACCGCAAGCGTTGCGCCAGCACCACTTGGCGCGCCCGGCCCCGGTGAAATCAATACACCATCATAGTTTTGTGTGGCTTGGCCTTGTTCCGCTCCGGGCACCTGGTCATTACGGGCAACCACCACTTGGGCACCAAGTTGACGCAAATAGTCCACCAGCGTGTACGCAAAGGAATCGTAATTGTCAACAACCAAAATTGTAGTCATCTGCGGCTTTCACTCCGGTGGGGGACTGCTCAGCTGGCCAACCAGTTCACTGGGGTCAGGCGTTGGCTCGTTTACTGTCAGCTGATTGAACGGCAAAACATCTGATAACCAGGGGAAAAACCATTCAAAACAAATCCAGACCACCAGCAACGCGAGGCAACAAAACACAAA
Source organism: Bifidobacteriaceae bacterium (assembly GCA_031256885.1). The sequence continues at coordinate 3,540 of JAIRPS010000166.1, forward strand.
CGCTTTGAACCATCGCGGGCCAGGCAGCAGCCGCCACAAACCGCCGTACATTTACCCTCCTACCGGTTGCGCTAAAGCACGTAACCGACCTTCAGACTTGTCTGTCCAATAAGCCAGTTCACCCCAGATAACATAGCGATGTGTGGATGTGTACCGGGGGTGGCAGGTTGTCAGGGTGATCAGCCGTTTGACCGGTACGGCACCTTCCTGGTTGGGCACTGGCCAGATCACCGCAATGTCGTTAGGACTGACAATTTTGTATGAGGTCATCTGGTAAACCAGGAAGTACTTGTCAGTTTCCACAATAATATCGTCGCCAATCCGCAGCGTTTGGATTTTGGCAAACGGCTCACCGTGTGTGATGCGGTGCCCAGCCACAGCAAAATTCCCCACTTCACCAGGAGCTTGAGTGTCCACATAGTGACCAACCAAACCCTTGTCGAGCACGCTGGCTTTGTCGGTTCCTTCAGCCACCACCGACTTGTTTTTCCTACCCCACCGTGGCACACGCAGTTTGACCCACGGTTCACCTTGGGAAACAGCCGCCGCTACCGGAAAATCGTCGGTGTATTCGGGAGCCCATTTGCTGCCTTCTTCAATGGCAGGCACCCAAGTGGGACGCTCTTCAATGACAGATGCCGCCCGCGCCACCAGTGGTGCGGCCTCAACCGTTGACCAAACGATTTCCCAGACCACAAACAGCCCCAAAATGACACCGACTGTGATCAATAACTCACCAATCACACCAGTGATCAGCGCCCCAATCGGTAAACGTCTCTGGGGATCAGCGGACGGACTGAGCGGCACTTTTGGCCAAGGGATTGTCAAGACACGAACATTACTCGCTAAAGGCGGCGTTGGCTGGTTGACACCGTGTCGCGGCGTTGGCGCCGGCTCAACAGACAATCGCGCCGGCTCAACAGACAATGGTGCTGACTCAACAGACAATGGTGCTGGCTCAGTTTTCAGTGGTGTTTCGGTCGCTTGGCTTGGGGTTATTGGTAGCTCAGCAGGGGCTATGGCAGCATCAGGGGCTTGGATTGGCTGGTTCGCTTCAGCGGCTTGGTCTTTGGCCAGTTCTGCGTCAACCGCTAGCGCGCCGGAAGGGTCAGTCGCCTCAAGACCCACCCAGGTGGGTACCGGACGGGTCGGCGAAGTCGAGGCTACGGGCTTGTTGCTCATGACTCCTCCCCAGTTTCGCTGCTGTTGTCTGCCACAGAAATATAACGTAGACCGATGCTACCGCTTGGCTCCCCGGGTAAGTGCAAAGACAAAGCGGTGTCAACTTTCCAGCCGAGACCCAGATCATTGACTGCCTGACGGTAAGCGCTGAGCACAGTTGAGTTTGCTAACCCGTCAATTAGCTGGTCACTTGGCCCAATTGCCTCAAGCCGGTAGGGCGGTGAGAAAACTCGTCCACCTACTAGCAACACATTGCCAACGCATTGGATACTGGTTATGGCGGTCAAACGCACACCTTGCAGCGCCAACGCTTCAGCGCCGGAAGCCCACAAAACATTGATCACCGCTTCAATGTCTTGTTGGTGAACAACATAGGCATCTAAAGGCCCGCGGTGCGGCGCTGGTGCATCATTGAGAGTGACAATCACGCCCGGACCAGTCACCGCAGTGCTGCCCGCTGCTGTCAATAAACCAGCTGATGCCTGATTGGTCACTTGGTTTGTGCTGGAATTCGCAGCGCTACGCGATATTTGATTGCTGAGGTCAGCTGCCCTGTTTTCTTCAGCTGTCACCCGTTGACTGGTTTGCCGGACCAAACTAAGCAAGCCTGCTCCGCCGGCAGACTGACCAGTAACCAGGCGCGCATTGGTCGCAAACAGCAAGCCCGCCAAGGCAGTGACTGCTGCCACAGCAATGGCTGCTCGACCATTGCGCCGTTGGACGTGACTGGCGGGCACCTGGACTCCTGGTTCTAATCCACTAGGCTGAGAGATCGGTAAAAGGCCATTATCCACCCGCCGTCCCATACGTGCGTGGTGGATTGGGCGGTTATTCAGACTTTGGTCTGTCTGACCAACCGGTGGCTTTTGTGTCGCCACGGTGGTGACAGCCGAGTTGCGCTGCTTTGTCAGGTCCGCCAGACGTGTGTAGTGTAACTGCAAACCAGCCCTGTCGGTTCAAAGCGGCTGAGCGACCCCCGCCAGCCACTCGAGAAGGAGATTGAAGGCGATGCCTGAATCGCGCACACGCGCCAAGAAAAAGGTTACGTATACCGCGCCACCTGCTAAAAAAGTTGCGCAACCAAGCTCCAAGGCTTGGGCAGTCATCATGGTTACCCTGATGGTTGCAGGTTTGGTGTATGTTGTTTGGTCTTACCTGGCAACCAACGGCCCAATCCCTGGCCTGGGTAACTGGAATTTGATGATTGGCTTAGCTGCTATCTTGGCCGGTTTTGGGATGACAATGCGTTGGCGCTAGCCAACCAAACGACACGCCGCCGACACGCCAGACAGTTATCCACCGAGATTATCCACAGTTGTCCACAACTCTTTGACAGTTACGGAATGGCAGGTCTAGCCCGCATTGAGCCGGACCAGCAGCAACCTTCCACAACTGTGGAAATCTTTGGGGATAACTACAGTGTTGTAAGTTGCGCATAAGTCTAACCGGCTGATTTTGCGGCACCCGCAACCATCAAGTTCTACCTGAACAATTGGATTATGCCGGTCGCAACTGTGTTACAACGGTCGCTAAGGCCACCAGAACAAACGCCGCACCACTCGTGGCCAGCCAGTTCACCATTTTGCGGCGAGCTGGGGAAGCGAAAGCGTAGGCTGCACCAAGCGCCAAACCAATCACCAGGCCACCCAAATGCCCTTGCCAGGAGATTCCCTTGGCGATGAAAGAAAACACCAGGTTGATACCCAAAATCACCATAATGCCGCGCATGTCAGCACCGATGCGGCGCGCCACCCAGACCATTGCTCCGAACAAGCCAAATACCCCACCTGAAGCGCCGACTGTTGGGATATTCCAGTTAGCGCCACCAGCCACCCCGGTATATAAGCCGACTGCTACAGCACCGCCGAGGACTGACAAGATGAACAAAGCGGCATAACGTAACCGGCCAAGCAACGGTTCAAGGAAAGAACCGACCACCCATAAGGCGTACATGTTGAACAGTAGATGCACAATCTCGATGTGCACAAAACCAGATGTCAGGAACCGGTAAGGCTGCTCAGGGGCGCAACGCGGCACCAATGCCAGGGCCGCATTCAACTTGTTTGTGGCGCAGTCTCCAGTTCCCGCTTTGAAGTCAACATCTTGCAACAAATACACCACCACGCACAGCACAATCACTGTCAGCGTGACAACTGGTTTGCCGCCGCGCAATGGCGCACCAAGCACTGATGCCATTGGTGAACGTTGCGGATCACGGCGTAAACAATCAACACATTGCACACCAACTGCCGCATTGACCTGGCAGTCTGGACAAACCGGGCGGTCGCAACGTTGGCAACGCACCAAGGCAATCCGTTCGGGATGTCGTGGACAATGCGGCGGGGAGGAGGCTGACCCAAATCCCGGTTGAGCGTTTGCACCGAATTGGCTGGAACCACCATTTCGTTGGGTAGGCCAGGGGTTATCGGCTCCGTGGGGAAGTTGTTCGCCGAAATTTTGGCTCATCTCAGCCTCCTTGACGTTTAGTCGGGCTGCTCAATCAGAACTGATTCGATCACAACCGGCTCCTGCGGCTGATCATTCCGATTGGTCGGTGTGTTGGCAATTTTGTCAACCACCGCGCGAGAAGCTGCATCAGCCACTTCACCAAAAATTGTGTGTTTGCCGTTGAGATGCGGGGTGGCAGTTACTGTGATGAAAAACTGTGAACCGTTGGTTCCGTGCCCGCCGCGTAAACCGGCATTCGCCATGGCTAGCAGGTAAGGCCGGTCAAATTTGAGGTCGCTCACAATCTCATCATCGAAGGTGTAGCCTGGCCCGCCCGTGCCGGTGCCTAACCGGTCACCGCCTTGAATCATGAAACCAGCAATCACCCGGTGAAAGGGGCAGCCGTCATAGAAGGCATCATTACTTTGTTCGCCGGTCAGCGGGTCTTGCCACTGCTTGGAACCGGTAGCCAGTCCAGTGAAGTTGGCCACTGTGATTGGTGTTTGCTCGGCAAAAAGATTAAGGCGAATAGCGCCATGCGTGGTTCGCAAAACTGCTTGCATAACTGCCATACTGCCACGGAACACCACCCATGCCCTGCTCGCCATGCCGATGTGACCAGGTCTCAACCGGCATCGGACTTATCCACATGGCGGTGGAAAAGACTGTGGATGGATTTGTCGGACTGTCAAGCCGCCACAACCCACTAATAGTGGCATAATGCGGAGATGACTTGCCGCTCGCACTGCGACTCACCGCCACCCGGATTCCATCGTTTTTTCCATAACCAACATGACTGGCGCACCCAGGCTGCCGCTGCACGCCATAGCCTGGCCCAATCGACGCGCACAGCTTGGCAGCATGCCCTGCCTAAAGCGGAAGCGGCAATTGAGTGGGCCAGTCCACGCGCCAAAGCTGCTTGGCGTTCTGGTTTAGAAGCAGCCGCACCGAAAATTGAGCAGGCTGTGGAAATCCTCGGTCCGCGCCTCAGCCAAGCTCACGATAAGTTGCGTGACGAAGTTTTACCCGGCCTGGTTGAAGCGGTTAACCAGGCCGCCCAACAAGCCGCCCAACAAGCTGTCAAAGCCGAAGCGCAAGCCGCCCGTGAAGTGGCTGAAGCTTTGAAGAAACCCCGCCAGCGGCGGCATCGGCTGCGTTGGTTTTTGCTGTTGGCGGCAGCCGGTGGGGTTGGTTATGCCTTGTGGCGGCGGCGTCAGCCAACTACTGACCCGTGGGCCGATGACGCTTGGGAAGCTGAAGCTGTGACTTTCACTCCCACTTCACAAACTGAGGCTGCGCCGAACGGTTATGAGGCACTGACTGATTTGGCGGGTGACGCGGCTGATGCGGTGGGCCAGGCAACCGGCACGGCGGTTCGGGTGGTTTCCGATGCCGCTCATCGCGCTGCCGATGCCACGCACCGGGCTACTGAAAAAGTTGGCGAAGCCGCCCAACAAGCTGGCGAATTGTTTGTTGAAGCTGCCAAAAAAGCCAGTTCAGCATTAGCTAAAACTGATGCGCAGCCAGACGAGCAAACTGAGACTGATGCCGCCAACCAAGCCTGATTCGGCCACGGTTAGCCAGGACTGACTTACAATGGCTGACATGCGCTTCACCAACGTTAATACTGCCGTGCGCGGCTTGCTGGCTGAACTGATGGGGCCAGCCGCCCGGCAAGTTGCAGCGCGTGGTTTTCAGACCCGCGAGCTTGGTCCCATCCAGTTCACCTTAGCTAACCCGCAGCAACGTTGTTTGATCTTGCCGGAGCGACGTAACAACATTTTTGCGAGCATTGCTGAAACGATCTGGGTGGTGTCAGGGCGTAACGATCTGGCGTTCTTGCAACACTATTTGCCGCGCGCCACTGATTTTTCCGATGACGGTACCACCTGGCGTGCAGCTTATGGTCCGCGTTTGCGCAACTGGGCTGGGGTTGATCAGTTAGCGGAAGTTTGTCGTTTGCTTCTGGGTGATGCTGATTCGCGTCGAGCGGTCATGGCAATTTTTGATCCGGCACGCGACTATGTTGCCTCCAAGGATATTCCTTGCAATAACTGGTTGCACTGGCTGATCCGCGATGGTCGGTTGAACTGCCATGTGGCAATCCGGTCAAATGACATTATTTGGGGATTTTCAGGCATCAATGCTTTTGAGTGGAGTGTCTTACAAGAAATTTTGGCCTACTGGGTTGGTGTGAGTATCGGTGAAATCACCTACTCGGTTTCTTCCGAGCATCTTTACAGCCATCATTATGAACGTGCTCAACAAATCCTGGCTGCGACAAGCTCAGATCATGACGTTTACACCGCTACCAACTTGACACGTTTTGCTTTTGCAACAAAATGGAAAGATTTCAGCGAAGTATTGGATCAGTGGTTCGCGGTTGAACAGACCATACGCCAAAACGGTGAATGGCAAGCAGCGGTAGACCAATTTCCTGATCCATTACTGCAAGCATTTTTGCGCATGCTGGCAGTTTATTGGTCCGCTAAACGGGAAGAACCGCTTGAGCAGACCCTT
>JAIRPS010000169.1 GCA_031256885.1 Bifidobacteriaceae bacterium
CAACCGGTTTGGATGGCGCTGTTGCTTTGACCGACAACCAAACAGCTGACTTCGCTCGCATTTCTCCCGAAACTGCTGCCGAGCTTGGTTTATCTGAGGGCCAAGCTGTGACAGTGGCGGCGCAGAGCGGTGCCATTACTTTGCCGCTACGTTTGACCGCAATGCCACCGCGGGTGGTTTGGTTACCAGTCAACTCAGTGGCCAGTCGGGTTTTGCCAACACTTGGTGTGGCTGGCGGTATTGTCCAGGTCAGCGCGGCAAAGGAGGTTCCGGCGTGATCACGGCAGGATTGTTGACTGTTTCACAGGCAGCCGAAGGTCTAGCGACTAAGGCGGCGGCTGACCCAACAGCGGCTGATTTCAGCCAAGACGGAATCTGGGCAGTGATTATCAAAGCTGTCGCTATTTTAGTGTTTGTGCTGGTGTCAGTGCTTTTTGCGCTGTGGTTTGAACGCCGTTTGGTGGGGCGGATGCAGCAACGTTTGGGGCCCAATGTGCGTGGTCCCTTCGGATTGTTCCAGGCAATTTATGATGCTTTGAAGTTGCTGCTCAAGGAAGACTTGAGTGTTAAAAAAGCCGACAAAGTCTTATACATCATTGCCCCGATGATCTCAGTGTTTGCTTCACTGCTGGTTTTTGCGGTGATCCCCATGGGCAGCCGGGTCGGTCTGCCTTGGACTGATTGGACAACCCCGCTGCAGCTGACGGACTTCCCAGTGGCCGTACTGTATATATTGGCGGTAACGGCAATTGGTGTGTATGGGATTGTGTTGGGCGGCTGGTCTTCCGGGTCTACCTATTCTTTGCTTGGTGCAATCCGCTCCACCGCACAAGTGGTGTCCTATGAGCTAACAATGGGACTGAGCCTGGTGGCAGTTTTCCTGGTTTCCGGCACCATGTCAACATCAGAAATTGTTGCTGGGCAGCGCAATCTCTGGTACGCCGTGATGCTATTGCCGTCTTTCATCATCTACCTAATCGCCATGATTGGCGAAACCAATCGTCTGCCCTTTGACCTACCCGAGGCAGAAGGCGAACTGGTTTCGGGTTACATGACCGAGTACTCGTCAATGAAATTTGCCTGGTTCTTCCTCGCCGAGTACATCAATATGCTGAATGTGTCGGCAGTTGCCACCACGTTATTCCTTGGCGGTTGGCAATGCCCCTGGCCGCTTAGCGCAATCAACAATGGGATGCTCAACACTGGTTGGTGGACTTTACTGTGGTTCCTCATCAAAGTTTGGCTGGTGATGTTCCTGTTTGTCTGGGTGCGCGGAACATTAGTGCGTTTCCGCTACGACCAATTCATGCGCCTGGGTTGGAAAGTGCTGCTACCAGCGGCCTTAGCTTGGGTGACGCTACTTGGTGCAGTCAAAGCGGTTGATGCTTTCACTCCACTAAGTTTCAACAGTTTGGTTGTCCCCTTACTGTCTGGCTTTGTGGTGCTGTTTGTGATTTTGTGGTGCTGGCCGCAGCGGTCCCCAGCGGTCAACCAAGATCACAACCAGACAGCCAGCCAGGCAGCCGCCGGTGGTCTCGTTTGGGGGCGTCGCCCACCCGGCTGGCTGCGCTATGGCCTGTCACCATGGGCGGGGTTCGCGGTGACTTTTAAGACAATCTTCCGCAAAACTGTCACTGAACAGTATCCTTTTGAAAAAATCCCCCCCAAACCGCGTTACCACGGCAAACATCACCTGGGACGGCATCCAGACGGTTTAGAAAAATGCGTTGGCTGCGAACTGTGCGCAATGGCCTGCCCGGCTGATGCCATCTATGTGGAGGCTGCGGCCAACACGCCAGATTCACCTCATTCGCCGGGTGAGCGCTATGGCAAGATTTACCAAATTAACTATCTCCGCTGCGTTTTTTGCGGTCTGTGTATTGAAGCCTGCCCAACCGGCGCGCTGACCATGACAACAGACTTTGAGCTGGCTGGACCAAGCCGCCAGGGGCTGATCTTCGACAAAACACAGCTACTGACTCCCTCAGCCAAATCAGGCGAACAGGCAGGTGCGCAATGAATACACTCAGTGCCCTTGGCGGTGCCACAATGACCAGCGGTGAGCAGGTTTTGTTTGCGGTTGTTGCACCAATAATGCTGCTGTCAGCGGCCAGTTTGCTGTTTGTGCGGCGTGCTGTCCACGCGGCGGTGGCCATGTGTGTGGTGATGGTTGGTGCGGCTTTTCTCTACGTGGCGTCGGGGGCACCCTTCTTAGGTGCCGCTCAGGTGGTTGTCTACACCGGGGCAATCATGATGCTGTTTGTTTTTGTGGTCATGCTAGTAGGGGTGGATGTGACTGAATCAACTCGTGAAATGTTGCGCGGACAACGCCTGTTTTCCATAATCGGCGGTCTGGGTTTAGCCGGTGTGTTGGGTGGCGCTGTGTTCAAAACCGCTTTACCAACCAGTCAAGGGATCAGTGACCCCGGAAGCGACGGCAATCCAGGTCAAGTAGCTAAAGTGTTATTTACAGATTTTCCTTTCACCTTAGAAATTACTGGCGCACTGTTGATTGTCGCAGCACTGAGTGCTGTTATGCTGACGCACCGCTCGACTGTGCGTGCCGCCTCAGCACAACTAGCTAAAACAACTACTGTGCCGGCTGCGCCACTCCCTGCACCAGGTGTTTATGCAGGTAGACGCGCTGTTGATGTGCCGGCGATTGACCAAAATGGTCAAGCTGTAACCGCCTCAGTGCCACAACCTCTGGTTGAACGCGGCCAAATACGCCCCCGACAACCCTTCACCCAAGCCGATCCGAAGACATTAGCGACTTGGCCGGCTCGTCAAGCACCAACCCCGCCCGCAGTAGACCAAAGCACTGATTCAACAAGCTCTACACCACTAACTTCGCCAGACGAGACCGCCAGAACTGGAGGTGAGCAATGACCCTCTACCTCTTGTTAGCCATCGCACTGTTCGCCATCGGCGCTACCACTGTGCTGGTGCGGCGCAATGTCATCATCATGTTCATGGGAATTGAGCTAATGCTCAACGCGGCCAACCTTGCCTTGGTCACTTTTGCCCGTTGGCATGACGACGTGGCTGGTCAAGCCATGGCTCTGCTGATCATGGTGGTCGCGGCTGGTGAAGTGGTGGTTGGTTTAGCAGTGATTGTGGCCTTGTTCCGTGCGCGGCGCTCGGTCAATGTTGACGACCTGAAAGTCCCGAGGCATTGATATGACTGAGACAATTTTGCTAACCGCCAATCCAGCTACTCCACCGCTAGCCGATGGGGCTTTAGGACTGATTTGGCTGGTGATTGCCATTCCCTTAGTTTCAGCCGCTTTGCTGCTGCTCCTGGGACGCCGTGCCAACCGTTGGGGCCACTGGCTTGGTCTAGCCGCCGCCGTTGGTGGATTAGCCGTCTGCTTACCAGCTTTAGCGCAACTATTGGCCAGGCCCAGTGGTGAACGCCTTGTTAACCTGCACCTATTTGACTGGTTCAGCGGAACCGCACTCTCAGTACCCGCTGGACTTCGAGTTGATCCGCTATCCATAACCTTTGTTGCTCTGGTGACCTTTGTCGGCACACTGATCCACCTATATTCAGTTGCCTACATGGCTAATGATCCTGATAGGCGACGATTTTTTGCCTACCTAAACTTGTTTGTGGCTGCCATGCTTCTGCTGGTCTTGGCGGATTCATTCTTGCTGTTGTTTGTTGGCTGGGAGGGTGTAGGCCTGGCATCCTACCTGCTGATTGGTTTTTGGAATCAGCGAACTGCGGCAGCCGTGGCTGCTAAAAAAGCTTTCATCGCTAATCGCATTGGCGACCTTGGCCTGATTTTCGCAATGGCCCTGATGATCAGCCATGTTGGTTCGGTCAGCTTTAGCGATGTGTTAACCAGTTCAGCAAACCTTTCAAGCGGCGCAACCCTGGCAATCTGCCTGCTGCTCTTGTTGGCAGCTTGCGGCAAATCAGCCCAATTCCCGTTGCAATCATGGCTCGGTGACGCAATGGCTGGTCCCACCCCTGTCTCCGCCTTGATTCACGCCGCCACCATGGTGACAGCTGGCGTTTATTTGGTAGTGCGAGCCGGCCCGCTCTTTGCGGCAGTTGAAGGTGCCCGCCTTGCGGTTTGCCTGGTTGGGGCAATCACCTTGCTCTATGGTGCGATTGTTGGCTGCGCCAAAGATGACATCAAAAAAGTATTGGCCGCATCAACCATGTCGCAAATCGGCTACATGATGTTGGCTGCCGGATTAGGGCCGGTCGGGGCAGTTTTTGCCATACTCCACTTGGTGACTCACGGTTTCTTCAAAGCTGGCATGTTCCTCGGGGCTGGCTCTGTGATGCACGCAATGGGTGACCGGGTTGACGCACGCCGCTTCGGTGGCCTAGCCAGTGTTATGCGGCTGACCTGGTTGACCTTCATGATGGGCTGGTTGGCAATTCTGGGCGTGCCACCGTTTTCCGGTTTCTGGTCAAAAGACCGCATTATTGAGGCAGCATTCACAGGCGTTGGTTGGCAAGCCTATGTCTTTGGTTCGGTGGCGCTTCTGGGCGCTGGATTGACTGCTTTCTACATGTCACGCCTCTTCTTGATGATTTTCCACGGTAAGGCACGCTGGCCTGCTGACACACATCCGCATGAACCCTCTTGGCTGATGACCGCACCAATGGTGATTCTGGCCATCGGTTCGGTTGGCCTGGGCTGGTTGCTCACTGTTATTGGTTTTAGCAACTGGTTGACTCCGGTGACTGGCACTGCGTCCGAGTCTCAGCCGGTGTTACCTCCGGCATTAATTACAGTGGCAGCTTTAGCGCTGGTGGTGATCGGCTGCGGTATTGCCTATTGGCGTTATGGTCGCCAAGCCGTGCCCCAGTTACCGCCTCCGGGCAATCGTTTTACCCGGGCTGCTCGGCGCGACCTTTACCAGGATGACCTCAACCATTATCTGCTAGTTAAACCAGGCAATGCCCTTGTCAAAGGCACAGCTGCGACTGACCGTTGGCTGGTTGATGGGGCTGTCAACGGTTTGGGCTGGCTCACAGTGGCCTGTGGAAGGGTGCTTGGGCTAGCTCAAGGTGCTCAAACTCGGCGCGCTGCAGCCATTTTGGCCTTGGGCGTCGTGGTTCTTGGAGTAATCGTTTTGGCGGGGAGGTTCTAACAATGCAGTCGATTCCTTGGCTGACCATTTTGGTTGTTTGGCCGTTAGCCGGTGCACTGCTCATTGGTCTGGTGCCGCCTATCCGACTTCATGGGCGCGCGCTCGCAATGATTTGGTCGCTGATCGAGTTGGTTGTCACAGTGCTCACTGTGATTGCTTGGACACAAGGCAGCGGACCAGTGCGGCTGGAGATTCTGGCCTCGTGGATCAGCCAACTTGGCATCTCCTATGCACTGGGTTTAACCGCCCTCGGTTTGCTGATGATTGTGCTGGGAGCAGCCTTGGTGCCGCTAGTGCTAGCGGCTGCTTGGCGTGATGACAAAACACCACAACGCGGCGGTAGTCATGCCGCCTGGTTGCTGGCGCTGGAAGCCAGTTTGATGGCTGTTTTTACAGCTCGCGACATTGTTTTGTTCTACGTTGTGTTTGAAGCGATGCTGATTCCGGTGTATTTCTTGATTGGCTCGTTTGGCGGCTTGCAACGTCGCCGTGCCTCACTGAAATTCTTAATCTACTCGCTGGCGGGCGGTTTAGTGATGCTGGCGGGGGTCATCGCTTACGGCGTTTATGCTGGTGGTGATGCTCAAGCCTTTTATCTAGATGGACTGACTGAACCAGTCTTGTCGCAGTCAGCTGAGCGTTTGATTTTCCTTTCGTTCTTTGTTGCCTTCGCCGTCAAAGCGCCGCTTTGGCCGGTTCATACTTGGTTGCCCGATGCCGCTCAGGCGGCTCGTCCCGGAACCTCAGCATTACTTGTTGGTGTACTCGACAAGGTTGGCACATTTGGCATGATCACCTTGTGCTTGCCACTATTTCCCAATGCTGTGCGTTGGGCGGCGCCCGTGATCATTGTGCTGGCAGTGGTTTCAGTGGTCTGGGGGGCCGTGTTAGCGCTGGTGCAAAAGGACATCCTGCGATTGATCGCCTATACCTCTATATCTCACTTTGGTTTCATTGTTCTGGGTATTTTTGTTTTCGACTGGCAGGCTTTATCTGGCGCATCCTTCTACATGTTGGCGCATGGCTTAGCCACTGCTGGGCTGTTCCTGCTGTC
>JAIRPS010000179.1 GCA_031256885.1 Bifidobacteriaceae bacterium
TTGCCGCAGAGTTCCGCTCCGGTTTACGGGTGACCACACCAGAAACCATGGATGTGGTGCGCATGGTTTTGACCGGCCATATTTCCCGCGAACTGGTTGGTCTGCTGAACGCTCATGGCCCCCTCGCAGTCGGGTTGTCAGGCGAAGATGGTGGACTTTTACAAGCCCGCCAACACGCCCCAGTAGTCGATGGTCAAGAACTTGATCTCGGACTAGTTGGTGATGTCACCAATGTCAACCCCAGCGCTGTCGAAGATTTGCTTGACGCCGGGCGTATCCCCGTCGTTTCGACCGTCGCACCAGACAACCAAGACCCCACCAAGGTTTATAACGTCAATGCTGATACAGCCGCCGCCGCTCTAGCGGTTGAACTGAAAGCGGCCAAACTGATCATTTTGACTGATGTTGAAGGCTTATACCGCAACTTCCCTGACCGGGGTAGCTTGATATCCTCAATCACCGCCAGTCAGTTGACTGCGCTGCTGCCTCGTTTAGAATCCGGCATGCGACCAAAAATGTCGGCTTGCCTCAGAGCCGTGCTTGGTGGCGTCCCCGAAGCCCATGTGATTGATGGTCGCGTACCGCATTCACTGCTACTTGAAATATTCACCGATTCCGGAGTTGGCACAATGGTGGTAAACAAATGACCAGCAACCAAGCCTGGCTCCAGCGTTACCAGCAGACCTGCCTGCCAATCTTCTCACCAGACCGGGTGTTGGTTCGCGGTCTCGGCGCAGATGTTTGGGATGCTGACGGCAAACACTACCTTGACCTGGTGGCCGGCTTGGCTGTCAACGCGCTTGGCCATGCTCATCCCGCCTATGTCTCAGCCGTTTGGCAGCAACTAACCACCCTGGGACATGTCTCAAACCTGTTTACCAGCCCCCCCCAAATCGAGTTGGCTGAACGTTTGGTCGCCCTGAGCGGGCAAGGTGCCCAAGCACGCGTTTTCCTCTGCAATTCCGGCACCGAAGCGGTAGAAGCTGCCCTCAAAATGGTGTTACGCACGCAGCGTCCGCGCATTATTGCTTTTGAAGGCGGCTTCCATGGACGCAGTTTAGGAGCATTAGCGTTAACCCATAAAGCTGACTATCGCAAACCTTTTGAACCACTACCCGGTAATGTGCAATTCTTGCCGTTTGGTGACCACATGGCTTTGCGTTCGGCCATGTCGCACGATGTCGGCGGCATCGTCCTGGAAATGATCCAAGGCGAAGCTGGGGTACGGCCCGCACCACCTGGATTCGTCGCTGAAGCACGCCGCCTGGCCGACATTTATGGGGCTTTGCTGATCATTGATGAAGTGCAAACCGGCATGGGCCGTACCGGCACCTGGTTCGCTCACACCAACCCGGCTTTGGTTGAACAACCAGTCATTCCCGACATTGTCACCCTCGCCAAAGGTTTAGGATCAGGCTGGCCAATTGGTGCGGTGCTCACCCTTAGCCAAGCGGCAACCAATCTGTTACAGCCAGGGCAGCACGGCACCACTTTTGGCGGCAACCCGCCAGCAGCGGCAGCAGCACTGGCCACGATCCAAACAATTGAAGCTGAAGGGTTGCTTGAACACACGTGTCAACTGGGTGACTGGCTTTGCCAAGCAATCAGTTCGCTCAACCATCACCTGATTGCTGGGGTGCGCGGTGCCGGTTTGCTGCGCGGCATTGTGCTCCACCAACCACAAGCCCACGCACTTGCCCAAATCGCTGCGCAACACGGCTTTTTGATTAACCCCGTAGCCAGTGATGTGATTCGTCTGGCACCACCATTGATCCTTAGCCAAACACAAGCTGAACGGTTTGTGCAGGCATTACCCAAGTTACTTGATCTGATTGAAAGGAAAAGTTGATGCCTCGCCATTTTTTGCGCGACGATTCACTGAGCCAGTTGGAGCAGCGTGAAGTGCTCGCCCTGGCCCTTGAGCTGAAAGCCCGCCCCTTTGACCACCAGGTTCTCAAAGGTCCGCGCGCTGTTGCCATACTGTTTGACAAATCTTCCACCCGCACCCGCGTCTCCTTCAGCGTTGGTGTGGCTGAACTGGGCGGCTACCCGCTGGTGATTGAAGCCAGCAGTTCGCAAATTGGCAGAGGTGAATCGATTGAAGACACCGCGCGCGTGCTTGACCGGCAATGCGCCGCAATTGTTTGGCGCACCTTTGGCCAAGAACGGGTTGAAACAATGGCTGCAAACAGTGCTGTACCTGTGATCAATGCGCTGACAGACCAGTTCCATCCCTGTCAAGTATTAGCTGATTTGCTGACGGTTGCCGAAGAGTTTGGCGGCATTGGCGCATTGCCCGGTATGCGCTTGGCCTATTTAGGTGATTGCGCGAACAACATGGCTCATTCCTACCTGCTGGCTGGCGCATTAGCTGGTATGGATGTGGCCTTGGCTGGCCCCAGTACTCACCAACCTGATCCGCAGATTCTGGCCGATGCCAAGCGTTTAGCCGCTGCTCACGGTGGCCGGGTGAGCGTTAGCGACAACCCGCTTGAAGCAATCACTGATGCGGCGGTTGTGACAACTGACGCCTGGGTATCAATGGGTATGGAAGATCAGCGCAGCCAACGACAAACACCCTTTATCCCCTACCAAGTCAACTCGGCTTTACTCAGCCAGGCTGCCAGCGATGCGATCTTTTTGCACTGCCTGCCAGCCTATCGCGGCCAAGAAGTGACAGCCGAAGTAATTGATGGACCGGCTTCACGGGTTTGGCAAGAAGCGGAAAATCGCTTGCATGTTCAAAAAGCTCTGCTGAGCTGGCTGGTGGAACAATCATGAATAAAAGCGATACCTCACCTAACGCGGCCACGCCTGGCACCAAAACCGCCCGCCAACGTTTGATTACGCAACTACTGCGCAGCCAACCGATCCGCTCACAGCAAGAGCTTGCCGACGCATTGGCGGCGCAAGGAGTTGGGGTTACCCAAGCCACCTTGTCGCGTGAT
>JAIRPS010000186.1 GCA_031256885.1 Bifidobacteriaceae bacterium
GGTCGGTGTGCGGGTTGGTTTTATTCGTCGGTTTGGCCAAGGCGTGTTACCGAATGCTGACATGGTGTTGCAAGCCGGTGATCTGCTCTACCTGCTCAGTCCGAGCACCCGCCTGGAGGAGATTGAGCGAATTTTGTCTTGCGAACCTGTCAAGGAGGAAAACTAATGCGTGTGGCGATTGGTGGTGCCGGTTCGGTGGGGCGGTCGATTGCCCGTGAACTGCTCAGTCATGGCCATGAGGTGGTGTTGATTGACAAGGATCCAACGGCCATGAAAGTAGCTTCGGTGGCTGATGCTGATTGGCATTTAGCTGATGCCTGTGAACTGTCTGCACTGACGCGAGCCCACCTTGAAGAATGTGATGTGGTGGTGGCAGCCACTGGTGATGATAAAGCTAACCTGGTTTTGGCTTTGTTAGCGAAGTCTGAGTTCGCTGTGCCCCGGGTGGTTGGGCGGGTCAACAACCCGAAAAATGAGTGGATGTTTGACGAAACTTGGGGTGTCGATGTCGCAGTGTCCACTCCGCGCATCATGACAGCTTTGGTTGAGGAAGCAGTTGCCGTGGGTGATTTGGTGCGCCTATTTGACTTTGGACAATCTGGCACCGGAATGGTTGAGATCACCCTGCCGGGTGATTCGCCGCTGGCTGGTCAACAAGTTGGCCAACTAGCTTGGCCAACTGGCGCTGTTTTGGTTGGCGTGGTACGCGATAAAAAACCGTTTGCACCTGGTAACGATGACACAATCGAAGCGCGTGATGAGCTAATTTTTATTGCTGACAATGCTTGCGAAACAGCATTGCGTGACCAGTTGCGTCAAGGCTCCCCCGCAGCTAGTTAAAACGGTAACGTTTAGTTTTAGTGCTGGCTTTCAGGGTAGTCGTGTTGCCCAGGAAGGTTACTTTGAGCCGCACTAAACCGGCTGGCAAAGTAAAGGTTTTCTTACCTTTACTTAGTTTAGCGGTGCTTTTACGTTCAGTGGGTTTAGCTTTGCCGTAACTGATGCGTACTTTACCTTTAGCTTTGGCACCAGCCGCCGTGACGGTGACGGTCAGACGCTTACCTGAACGTTTCAATTTGAATTTAGGCTTGATCTTGGTAACAGTCAGTTTACCCAAGGTGATCTGGGCGTTGACTGCTTCAGCCTGACCACCAGGCCAAGCTGCCTGGTGTAGATACAATTTGAGGGAGTGGCTGCCACGTTTGAGCAGCGGCAAACGAATAGTCCGCTGACCAGCCGCCCAGTCACCTGATACCAAAACTTTACTACCCTGCTTCACCTGAAACGTGCCAGCCGGTGAACCGGAACTGCCAGTAGCGGTCAGTTTGATAACACCTTTTTGAGTTATGTCGATTGATGTTTTTGATAGTTTAGCAGAGAAACTGACTGCCCCGTAACCAGCCACCTCAACACGAATAGTTTTTGAAGAAAAAACTCGGCCACTTTGAATGCCCATAATATTGGCAGTATAAATGCCCGGTTTACCGATTTTGCCGCTCAGCGACCAGCCTAATTTGGCGTCTTGCACTAATTTCATACCGCTGGGCAGCGTTTTACCGTCGGCCACCACAGCATAGGGTGACGGTGAGCCACCCAAGCCCAAAGGCAGTGAGAAATCTTTACCAACCATAACAGTGGCTTGCCCGCCATGCGGGGGTGTGAACCATGCTGGTGTGGCAGCCGCCTGTGCTAAATCAAGCGCTTGGGCAACGTTCAGTAAACCAGCGCCATACTCGTTATCGTAACCGGTAGGCCCCGAGTCAACAGCGCTCGCCGTTAGCAGATTGCCAACCGCCGCTGCTGACAGGCCTGGCCGAGCCCGCAGAATCAAACCGGCTGCTGCCGAAACTAAGGGAGCAGAAAATGAAGTGCCTTTCCAGCGGCAATAGTCTTGGGCAGGACGGCAATCCGGCGAACTACCGCGCGGTCCCCAACCCCAAATTTCAACACCCGGTGCCACCAGTGAAACCTGTGAAGCTGGGTTGTAGTTGGAAAAACTGGCACGCTGCCCAGCCTGGGTGATTGAACCAACCGCAATCACATTCGGGTAGGTGGCTGGATAGTTTGGCCTGTTCAAATCACTGATTCGGTCAACTTGAGCGGCTTCACCATTGTTGCCTACTGCCGCCACAACCACCACACCAAGATCGATTGCTTCTTCAATCACCCACTTCAGCAGCGGCGAATCCTCATACCCCCCCAACGACAGATTGATCACTTTAGCTCCCTGATCAACCGCGTCAAGCACCGCTAATGCCACAGTTTGCATGTAAAAGTTGCCGTCACCGGTGCCAGCCCGGTAACAAATGACCGGCTGATCCCAAGTCGCCCCTGCCATGCCCTGAGAGTTGTCGGTGCTTGAAGCGATCACCGACGTTACGGCAGAGCCATGCCAAGCTGAATTGCGGTAAATACCATCTGGCGTAACATCGGCGTCATCGTCAACAAAATCCCAGCCAGCCACAATATTGCTGCCACGGTCAGGATGATTCAAAACACAGCCTGAGTCAATCACGGCGATTGGGGCGGACTGCGGCGGCTCAAAAGTGGCCAATCTGGGCCAAGCTTGACTGAAGTTCGAGCCTGGCCAAGCTTGTAAAGCCCACTGGCCGAGCGGGTTATCACCACTGGCGGGTGTATAGAGGGGGTCTGAAGGAGCACTCGAGTATTCGGCAGCCAAGATCTTGTCAACGTCAACCACCGCAAACAGATTAGTTTGCTGCAAAGACTGCAAAACTTGATTGACTGAACTGTCTGGCACAGCCACGTTCAACAGCGGGGCGCGCCGGCTCGGTAGTGCCACCAAAGTGATCTGGGGATTTAGCTCAGTCAAAGCATCAACTGTGGCCTCGAGCAGTTGATTGCTCACTCCAGCATTGGGCAGTGCCACAACATGTTTGATTAGCTGCTCCTCGTCATCAGATGCTGGGGCGGCAGCTGGAGTATCAACTTGTCTGGGATTGCTTGGCGCAGCCGCCAACAAGGTCCCTGATGGCGGCAATGTGGGCAGGTCAGCAGCTGTTTGTGAAGAACTCCCAAGACTTGGCAAAGCCAAAGCCGCTGCCAATATTGTCCCGAGCAGCATATTCAACATGACTATGAGCCTAGTCCTGACAGACAGGTGGTGGTGACAGTTAGCCAGTTACTCCACCGATTGACCATCAGTTGCTGATTTCTCGGGGAAGCTGCTGGTCAGGTGGCTCCTCAACAACTGTGGGAAGCGGCTGACCAGGCGACTTGTCTGCTGGCGAAATGACCGGCTGATCAGTCGTTGATGGG
>JAIRPS010000006.1 GCA_031256885.1 Bifidobacteriaceae bacterium
AGCAGCGCAGCGAAGCATCAGCCAAAGCGTTGGCGGTGCAGCAGTGCAAGCCAGCTTCCCCAAAACTGTTACGGCCAAACCAGGTTGACGTCGCCGGGTTTACCGCGACTGACCAGCCATTGATTGAAATTTGTGGCCCATTCGCGGTGTCCCATCACTTGCCATTCATGCAGTTCATTAGGGGTTTGGCTGGCAATATCAGGGTTGGCTGCAATGAGCGCGTCAAGTACAGCAATGGTGCAGCGGACATCTTCAGCAGCATTATGCAACCGACCACCGGTTGGTATTTGATAGTGCGCCACCAGATCAGTCAATGTGCGCTTACCGCGCCGGTAACGATCAACCGCCCGGTCAAGCACCAGCGGGTCAAACACTGGCCCAACCGGCCGGCCCAACCGCTCAGCCAAAGTCGGCAAACCGTGGCGGCGCAGTTCAGCTTCCAAAATTGTCAAATCATATGAGGCGTTGAACGCCACAATTGGTAGATCAGTGCTCGCCAAAACACTGGCAATCTCCTCTAATGCCAAGACCGGCATTTGGCCATGCGCGCGAGCATAATCAGTGGTAATGCCATGAATTGCCGAAGCTGTGGGGGGAATGTCAATGCCCGGGTCAATCAACCAAGTTTGTTCATGCTGCACACCATTTGCCTGGCGCCAGACCACCGCAGCAGTGACAATCCGATCATTGCTGGGGTCAACCCCAGTAGTCTCAGTGTCAAAGCCAAGCACCGGCCAAAACTGGTTCACCGTAATACCTCCCGTGTTAGTCACAGTCAAAGCCTGCCACAGACCACCGTCACACTAAAGCCACACCGGGTGGTGAGCACGGCAAGAGGCATGCATCAGCGATTACTGGGAACCACCCGTTACCGCCAAAGCCAGCGGCTCAGCGATCACCGTTGGGCGGGAATCGCCCAATAACCAGAGCAGCCAGTTTGTCTATGTGCAGACGTCACTGAAAGGTGGGCGGGAACCGCCCAGTTACCACCGTGCAGCCGCCAAGACCGGTAAGGTCAAGACCATGAGCATTGATATTGGCAGAGGCAAACGCGGCAAACGCGCCTACCGGTTTGACGATGTAGCCATAGTGCCCGCCCGGCGCACCCGCGACCCACAAGATGTTTCCGTCACCTGGCAAATTGATGCCTACCAGTTTGCGGTACCCCTAATGGCCGCCCCAATGGATTCCCTGATGAGCCCAGACACCGCCGTAGCGCTTGGCCAACTGGGTGGACTTGGTGTGCTTGACCTGGAAGGTTTATGGACCCGTTATGCTGACCCAACCCCGCTGCTGGCGGAAATCCGGGAGCTCAAAGCAAGCGACGCCATCGGGCGATTACAAGAAATTTATGCTGAACCAATCAAAGCTGAACTGATCACCGAACGGATCCGCCAAATGCGCCAAGCTGGTGTGACAGTGGCGGGTGCGCTTTCACCGCAACGTACCCAAGAGTTCTACCGCACTGTGATTGATGCAGGTGTTGAACTGTTTGTGATTCGCGGCACCACGGTTTCCGCCGAACATGTGTCAAGCCAAGCTGAACCGCTCAACCTCAAACAGTTCATCTACGAACTGGACGTGCCCGTAGTGGTCGGCGGCGCCGCATCATATTCGGCCGCTTTACATCTGATGCGCTCAGGCGCTGCCGGCGTGCTGGTCGGTTTTGGTGGTGGTGAAGCTCACACCAGCCGGTTAACCTTAGGAATTGAAGCACCAATGGCTTCGGCAGTGGCTGATGTGGCGGCAGCTCGGCGTGACTACCTCGACGAATCCGGCGGACGCTACGTTCATGTGATCGCTGACGGCTCAGTTGCCTGCGCTGGCGACCTAGCAGTTGCTTTAGCTTGCGGCGCTGATGCGGTAATGCTCGGGGCAATCCTCGCCCGCGCCAGTCAAGCACCCGGTGGCGGCTGGCTCTGGGGACCCGAGTGCTACCACCCAACCCTGCCGCGTGGCGAACGGGTGGCCGTGGGCACAGTTGGCACACTGGCCGAAATCCTCTTCGGCCCTTCACACCGAGCCGACGGTCAAGCCAACCTGATTGGAGCATTACGCCAGGCCATGGCCACTTCCGGGTACCTTGACTTGAAATCGTTCCAACGGGCCAGCGTGGTAATCAAAAGCTAACCGGCAAGGCCGGCCACCGCAACAGTGATCAGTTTTGCAAAACCTGCGCAGAACATTCACACATTGACTGGCCGGGAATCCTCATAATGCTCGATACGTTGGTTAGGGTGTGAACATGATTGGCCGCAAGTTGCGAATCACAGCGCTAGCGGTAATGCCACTAGTCGGATTCGCTTTAACCCTGGCAAGTTTTGCCGCTGACCGGGCTGACGCGATCGCGGAAGGCCCCGACCAGCCCAACATCACCTACGCAATCAGCCAGCAAGGTGATTCAGTTCACGGCTACAACCTGGTCGGTGCCAGCCAAGACCCCGGTTTACGTGTGCGCTACTGGGGTAATCTGCGCACCGCCAAAGCGGTTGCCGTAATAGTGCCGGGAATTGAGCATTTTGTGAGCGAATTTGATGACGATGACGCAACCACCCCGCAAGTTGCCAGAACCTTGCCGCAGCAAGCCCGCGCTTTACGTTCCGGGCCAGCCGGTCAAAACATTGCGGTGATTGCGTGGCTTGGCTACCGCCCGCCAACCGTTTGGGCGGGGGCTTTAACGTCATCGCAAATCCGTACCGGTGCGGCCAACCTGGCTGGTCTAACCGACTTTATGCAACAGATCAACCAATCTGCTCGTCTCACCTGGATTTGCCACTCCTACGGTTCGCTGATTTGTGCATCAGCTTTGCGTGCCAGCAGCCCCAATGCGCTGGCAATGGTTGGCTCACCCGGTATTCACACTGACCGGGCCGCTGATTTGCCAACCACCGCCGAGATTTGGGCGGGACGCGGCAGCGGCGATGTGATTGAACTAACCGGGCTACTGATTTTGACCGGCGGTGGTTACGGCATGGACCCGGCGGCACCAGCCTTTGGCGCGCGCGACATCCCCTGCGACCCGCACACGCGGCACGGCGAATACTTCAAACAAGCAACCGCCCAACTAGCAGCCCTCCAAATGATCAGCCGTGGCAATGCTGTGACCTTGTGAATGGTGCGTTAGGTGAAACCCACACTCAAGTCCTGCAATCAAACCAACACCACACCCAGGTTCGGGTGGTGGTTGGCTGGGGTGTGGCCTGCGGTGCGGGTTTGGTTGTTGGCTATGCCTGAAGCTTCGGATGCAAACATCATCTGTGAGCAGTTGGGCCGTTTTTCTGCTCAGGTGTGGTAGGGTGGTTGGGTGAGTTTGACGGTTGTTGATGAGCAGCTTGTGATAGCACCTGAGTCACTAGGCGGCGACGGGGTGGCGTTGCTAGATCAGGTTCGCGGGATGTTGACGCGAGCAGCCGCCGAAGGTAAGACAGTTCGGCTGAGTTTGGAAGAGGAATCGTTCACTCCTCGTCAGGCTGCTGAAATGTTGGGCATTTCGCGTGCTTCGGTGCAAAGAGCGATTGCTGCTGGGCGGTTGCAAGCGTTCAAGCGCGGCAGTCATTACCGGGTACGGGCAGGTGAGATCGCCAAGTTCCGGGATCAAATGCTGACCCGCATGGCAACCATGCTAGCCAATGACTTCTAAACCATTACCGGTGTTTGTTGATGCAGACGTGCTGGCAGGGTGAAGCAGGCAGGTGCTAGCAGTGGGGCAGCAGTTCAGCCAGCGGGAAGAACTGTCGGCTACTTTCGTAGCGGGTGGTCAGGTCATCTTGCCATTCTCCCGAATTGTCGATCAGGTCTAGTGTTTGGGCGGTGTTGGCTCGTTCAACCAAGAGTGCTTGGCCGCCGTGTCCGTTTTTGATGATGCCCAGTGCGCCGTGTTCAAGTTCAAAAACCACACCGACATCTGTGCTGTATTCCCAGGAGGTAGTACCGTTTGTGTTTTCTTTGATAGTGTCACGCACTATCCTGATGTGTTCAATGGTTTCGCCGTTGAACTGGTAAAACATTCTTTCCGGGGTTTGCTGATTGAGTAGATTAGCAGC
>JAIRPS010000016.1 GCA_031256885.1 Bifidobacteriaceae bacterium
ACATTAATGCTTTGAACTCTGAAGGTTTGCCGGTGATTTTGATGGGTGATTTCAATGAGACTGTCAACGACTATTCACGTACTGTGCCTGCTCGTTTGGCGGAAGCTGGGTTCATCACGGCCGACCTCGCAGCGCCGGCCACCTCGAACTTAACATCAACCACTTTCCATGATTTCAACATCAAGACCACATCCACAGCCCACATCGATTACATCATGGCTTCACCGCTGACTACTTACGTCAGCTATTCGGTGCTGAAATCGACTGCTGCCAACCTGCAACCTTCCGATCACTACCCGATTACAGCCAAACTGGATATTTACTAGGTCTAGCCAGACTCACTCAACGAACCCGCCGACGCCAGCGGCGGTAGCAAACACAAGACGCACCACCCCCTTGTCAATTTTTGAAGTGCAACCGCTTGACGAGTGATCTTTCAACCACAACCGTAAAGGTGTTGCACTTCGGTCCAGAACCCGAGCGGGTCGCGGTTCTTTCGCAAACGTGTTAGACTGCCGTGTTCGCTGCCTGCCCTGGTGGCGACGTGTGACGTTTGGCGGCGCTTGCGCTGCCTTGCCCTCCTGCTGCGGAAGGACCGCAGCCGTTTAGTCCTAAGGAGGTGGGGTATACTGATGCGTCCCTACGAGCTGATGATCATCCTCGACCCGGAAATCGAAGAAGAGGTGGTCCCGCCCACTGTTGACAAGTTCCTGACCGTGGTGACCGGCGATGGCGGCACGATCGACAAGATTGACATCTGGGGCAAGCGACACTTGGCTTATCCAATTAAGAAGCGCGAAGACGGCATTTACGTGGTGGTTAACTTCACTTCGACATCGGCCACGGCGCAAGAATTGGACCGTCAGTTAGGCCTCAACGAGTCTGTTCTGCGCACCAAAGTGTTGCGCGTTGAGCAAGACTGATACAGGGGCGGAAGGGACCAATCATGGCTGGAGATACCGTGATTACGGTGGTCGGCAACCTGGCCGGCGATCCTGAACTACGGTTCACACCGGCGGGTGCAGCGGTAGCCAATTTCACAATCGCTTCAACACCGCGCACCTTTGACAGGCAGAGCAACGAGTGGAAAGACGGGGAAACCCTTTTCATGCGTTGTTCGATTTGGCGTGAGGCGGCTGAGAACGTCGCTGAAACCCTCACCAAAGGAATGCGGGTGGTAGCTCAAGGTCGCCTTGTGCAGCGTAGCTACGACACACGCGAGGGTGAGAAGCGCACGGTTGTTGAGCTGCAAGTTGATGAGATTGGGCCGTCGTTACGCTACGCCACGGCTAAAGTGCAGCGAACCACACGGGGCCAAGGTAATAACTACGGCACCCAAGGCGGTTATGGGGCTGCCCAGGCTGGGCCAGGCTGGGGTGGGCCGGGAGGTTCGGCCCCCAATCCTGGGCCGCAAGGTCCTGTTGGCGGACCAGCCATTCAACCATCAGCAGCCGATGATCCCTGGGCGGTACCAGGTGTTGGCGCAGTTGATGATGAGCCGCCGTTCTAAGCAAACAGAGTTTTCGACAAGACGCTAGCGCTTGACTAGCTGTCTTGACACTGATCAGTTAAGGAGTAACCAAGATGGGTAAGCCACCGGCCCGAGAGCCGCGTCGCAAGCCAGCCCCCGCCCGTGCGGCGAAGGTAGAAGGCATTGACTATAAAGACGTTGCGCTACTGCGCAAATACATCCAAGACCGCGGAAAGATTCGTTCCCGGCGTGTTACTGGCGTTTCGCAGCAGGACCAGCGCAAGATTGCTCGAGCAGTCAAAAATGCTCGTGAAATGGCTCTGTTGCCCTACTCAACGACAGCTCGCTAGACGCGCGGAAAGGTAGAACATCATGGCCAAATTGATTTTGACCCACGAAATTACTGGTTTGGGAGCAGCTGGTGACATTGTCACCGTCAAGGATGGTTACGCCCGTAACTATCTGCTGCCACGCAAACTGGCCAGCCAGTGGACCAAAGGCGCTGAACGGCAAGTTGAGGCGATGCGTAAAGCGCGGCGGGCTCGTGCACTAGCCTCAGCGGAAGATGCTCAGGCGGCAGCTGCCAGCTTGGCGTCACTCAAGGTTCGGGTTTCAACTCGCGCCGGATCGACCGGACGCCTGTTCGGTACGGTCACAACCGCTGATGTCGTTGAGGCGGTTATTGCTGCTGGCGGTCCGAAGCTTGACCGGCGCAAAATTGAGCTACCTGGACACATCAAAACTGTGGGTGAGTATCCGGTGAAGGTGCGTTTGCATGAGTCAGTGCAAGCAACCCTGAGCATCACTGTTGCCACTGAATAAGCCCAGTGACAAGGTTTTGACCAGGTCAGATACGACGCTGGACGCGCTTGCTCCCGCTCTTTGGCCAAATCGCCAAGGCAATACTTGGCAGCGTTTGACCAGACATCTGGGCGGGCACAGCCGGTCCAAGCTGTTGGTGGTTTCTTACGCTTTTCCACCATTTTTGGATACAGCAGGGATCGTGGCGGCCAAACGTTTGGCGTTACGCGGCGAAGGTTTTGACCTGATCACCCACAATTTGCTGCCGCGTGCGCAAACTGATCAGCGGTTAGCTGAATTGCTTGCCCCGCTGGTTGGTCAGCAAGTGACGGTGGCTGGCCCACCGCGCACACACCGCGAAAAGTCGTTAGCCACCTGGTGTAAAACAGGCTTGGCGGCTGTGCGACCGGGTGTTT
>JAIRPS010000032.1 GCA_031256885.1 Bifidobacteriaceae bacterium
AACAGCACCTTGGTAACTGTTTTACCAGCTAGACTTGACAAATCAACGGTCACCTTATTCCATTGGCTGGACCACAATTTCTTAGCCCGACCCTGCTCTTGTGGCGTCACAGCAAAGCCATACTGAACAGTCAGGTTTGTCTCACTCAAGCGATGGGGCGTGCTCGGCGCAGCCGGATCCACATACTCAAGATCAACAGCTACATACTGTTCTGGATGGCTCAAATCATTATCATTATGAATTGGGAAAAGCGCGTAACTTAACTGGCTATGCTCACCAATACTGACATTCAGACCATCGTAAAGCACATTACTGCCCGAAGCATCGCCATCGGCCAAATGACTGCCCACATAACTCAGCGCGCGCAAACCATCCCAACCAACTGATGGCTTCATGTTATAGCCGCTAATTGGACCATTACCAACCGCTAAAACCATCGGGGTGGCCGGCGGCTGCGCATCAGTACCATCAAGCAGTTCAAGCTCCGAGAACTGCATCATGCCGCTACTGGTCGCATTGCCTCGCCGGGCAGTAATATTTAGCCGATAACAGCTATAAGGTGCCTGGTCAGCTTGGGGAACCGTGAAAGTCTGGGTTTCAAAACGTGCCCCAAAAGTCACGCCACTACGTGTGTCAACAGTGGTCCAGCTGGCGGTGGTGGGTGATTGCGCGCAAGTTGCATCGTTTGAGCCAGCCAAAGTCCAGTTGCCAGGATCACGGTCTTGCGCATCATTAGCCGCCGAAATCTTGTACAACGCCACCGCTTTGGGTTGGGTCAACGGCAACGACACCCAGTAAGGCGGGGTGCGCGAGTCAAGCCATTTGGTGGCTGTTGAGCCGTCAACAATGTTCTGAAAAACCTCGGAACTGTTGTAACTACCGGAAGCTTTCATATTTGCCACATCAATATATGGCGACACTGAGCCGGGCGTGTAACGCTTACCGGTCAAATTGATTTGCGTGCCGTAAGCAGCCAAGCTTGGCGCTGGACTACTCGCCTCAAATGAGGCTGACCAAGTGTCGCCCGGGACATCTGCCTGGGCTGGTAACTGGCCAAGTGTCAAAGCTAAGGCGGTTGCCGCCAACGCGGCAGCAAACCTTCCCAGCTGAGATGGGTACAACATGTGGTACTCCTTGGGACTGGTTGCGGCATGGGGTTGACCCACACCACAGGGGCGGGACCCGCCTAGCCGGGGGCGCAGACAGGCAAATCTGCAAGACCAACCAGGCGGCATTGTCATGAACATGCTAGTCGCAACCCCCGTCATCCTCAACAGTTCAGTGAACGCCAACTTTCCGGCACGCAGGTAAGTGCGGTGTCTGCGGGTGAACTAAGACCACAGACCACCCTGATCGCAAGGCACCCGGTGTCTGCGGGTGCACTAAGACGGACAGGCCGCTGGTTTTTCGGCGCGCGAGCCACCGTGCAGGCTGTTCAAAGCGGCATCGGGAGCACCACAACCAGTCCCCGGCGCGCAAGCCACCTACGCAAAGGCGGCAGCGGGAAATTCAACCGGCCCTCCGCACGCAGCAACTGCTTGTCCGTTGGGAAGCGCGCGGGCTGTCGCCTTGGTTTGATTGGCGCTACTCCACAGGATAAAACGCAGGCATACCCCAACTTTACGCAGGATTTGTTCCCAGAATTGACCGTTTTAGGGAACAAATCCCGCGCAAAGTTGGGGTACCCCCCGGGAGCAAGGTTCCCGTCAGATAGACCAAACCGGCTGGGCGCAAACCAGCCGAACCGGCAGTGCGTAAACCGGCGCGACCAGCAGCGTGTAAAACGGTACAGCCACCAGTAAATCTTCCGGGCTGTAAGCACGCCGGCGCAACCAGCAGCGTGTAAAACGGTGCAGCCACCGCCAAACACAACCAACAAAACCAGTACCACACGAACCGACGCAACCGCCATCGGCCAAAGCATGAACCGGCAGCGTCCAAACCAGCCGAACCGGCAATGCGTAAACCGGCGCGACCAGCAGCACACAAACAAGGAAATCAACGGCACGGAAGCGGCATGATGCTCCCTCACCGGACCCCACCATCGTTTGCGTTTCCACGGTTTGGTGGCCCCGCACACCCACCGCTCCCCCACTCAGCTGACACGTTGACCTGTCTGCCGTACGGTTTGGTGGCCCCGCACACCTCCGCACCCCCACCGCACCCCCACCGCTCCCCCGCCGCTCCCCCGCCGTTTGAAGGGGAACCGTGGGTGTGGTGGCCCCGCACACCTCCGCACCCCCGCCGCTCCCCCGCAGCATCCGCCCCGGGCGCGGCAGCAGCGATGAAACCGGTAGCACATAAGCGGCATAATGCTCCTGTGACAAATACTCCCCCGCGCCCATCAACCCGCCCCCAACCATATACACCAAGCACCTTTTCAGCGGCTTGGGCACACCGGGTTGGCTGGCTGATCAATCACGTTTGGCTGTCCACCAAGGTGGTGGGCGCACACCATCTACCGAAACATGGGCCAGTCATTTTGGCAGGCAACCATACTGGTTTGCTTGATGGCCCGGTAGTGGTGGGAGCCGCGCCACGCGGTGTGCATTTTCTAATTAAGCAGGAGTTGATTCATGGTCTTGGTGGCAAGATTTTGCTGGCGGCAGGACAAGTGCCAGTTGATCGCACCGGAGGACGCCGCGCCCTCGAAACATGCCTCGGCTTATTAGAAAAAGGCCAGGTGGTAGGCATTTTTCCGGAAGGCACGCGGGGTGCTGGACGAGTTGACACAATCCATGCTGGGGTGGCATGGTTAGCGATTCATTCTGGCGCACCCGTTTTGCCGGTAGCCTGTTTGGGTACGCGCCGCCCAGGTGAATCAATTCATCAAATACCGCCATTTCGCCGTCGCATTGTGGTGCATTTTGGCTCCGCCATTGATCTGAACTCAGCCCACACCCAAGGTCACGGACGAGTTGCTGTGAATATCGGCATCGGCCTGATTCAAACCGCTTTAGCTAATCATGTGGCTGCCGCCCAAATCCAGGCGGGAATTAGTTTGCCATAACAAGCTAAGCCGCCCTGAATCACAAATTCAATGCCCGATGTCGAGCTACCCAAATCACGCACGGCACCCTGCGGTGGTCAGACCAGGCAAGCTGCTCTGACTTGGATGAGAGGTACCGGGGTCAAGTCAGTTTGGTTGACGCACAAGGCGCGAGACAAGCTACTCTATCTTCGTGAGATGTACCGGGGTGATCGCGCCAATTGAACCTGCGAAAAATCCACGCAAAGGAGGCCAGGGCGAACTCAGTGGCTCGGTATAAACATAGCTCAACCTGCTGGCAGCTTGTGTGGGGCCTCAGCCCGCTGATGGTCCAGCTGAAGGCGGGTTTACACTGGTTTTATCGGCTGATCAGAGTCTCACTGACTTATTTGTGTCTACGCTCAGTCCATTGGCTTTGGCTGGGCTGACTGTGGTGCAGTCTGCGGTCACTAGCTCGGCCTTGGCTGATGCTTGGCAAAAAGCGTTTGACCCACCAAGTTGGTGTGCCAACCTACAGTCAGGTGGTGTTTCTGACTACACCTGGCTAACCGGTCATCTCAGTGTTCAACGCAGCGTGATTGAACTACAGGTTGACCCGCGCTACTGTGACGGCCTTGATCTTGAAAAGTTCAAGAACGTTGCCCCCGGCTTGGTTGAGGTGACAGAGACCACCATGGCAGTGCAACTCGCTCCCCAGACAGTGTCATCAACCAGTAATCAGGATTGATAGGTAGTAAGGGGTGCCCCACCGAGTCTGCATCAACGTAGGTGGGGCACCTAATCGGGGTCCGACTAGTGTACAACGC
>JAIRPS010000103.1 GCA_031256885.1 Bifidobacteriaceae bacterium
GACACCGGTGAGATCAAGATCATGCTGTTGGGCTAGGGCAGAAACTTGCTCAGGCACACCAATCACTGTTAGTTCAGCGGCGCTCATCGCCACCAGTCGGGCGGCGGCTTGGAGAATCCTCAGGTCGCTGCCTTCGGGAAGAACAATGTGTTTGGGATCGTGACGGGCGCGTTCGAGCAGGGAGTAGGCAAACCGTTGCGGCGTGACAACCTTGGGGGTGAAAGATTCAACGGCTTGCCAAAGGCCAGCAGTGTCAACATGTTCACGGACCAAGGCGATCGCTGCCTGGTTTTTGGCCGCAGTATTGAGCGTCAAATGCCCACGCACGGCGGCAGCCCGGCTGGCGGTGGTCATGGTGTTTAAAGGCGAACGAATGATTGGCAGGTTCGCATCAATGCCGGTGATCAGACGCATCATTGCCTGCGAAGGCTGGAAATCGCCAGACAAAATGACGCCAGCCAATGAGCTAAAACTGCTGTCAGCATGCGCTGCCACCAGGGCTAAGAGCATTTCTGCGCGATCCCCAGGGGTGATCACTAAGGCACCGTTTTTGACAGTGCTGAGCATATGTTCGGGTTCTAATGCGCCAACCGTCAGCAGGGCAGCTTCTTGGTCAAGCAACCGGTTGGAGCCGGCCACCAGTTGGCCGTCAACAGCTTCCATGACTGCCCGAACGGTCGGTGCGGAAACTTGACGGTTTTCCGGAACCACCATGTTGAGCACCGGCAAAGTTGCCATCTGCTGGCGCATGGTAGCTAGTTCGCCAGTTTCGCAACGGTTAATGATTGCGCCAACCCAACTGGCGTGGTATTCCGCCAATGTCCTTTCGGCAACCGCTAAGGCTGTCCGGGCAGCAGCCGGCGATTGGCGCAACCCATCAGTGACCAGGACCACCGGGCAAGACAAGTCAGCCGCGATCCGCGCATCAAGCGCTAAACCACTGGCTTCAGCAGGGCCGGCCAGGTCAGAACCAAGGACAATGACTAGGTCGCTGCGTTCCGCCACCGCCAGGTAACGTTCCAGGATTTTGGCTCCCGCCGCCGTCGGATTGGCATACGCCTCCTGGTAGGTGGCACCCAGTGGTTCTGACCAACTCAGCGCCACGGTGGCCTGGCTGCGCAGTAATTCACATAACGGTTCAGGCTCGTCCACCCGGTTGACCAGGGGACGAAATACGGCCAGACGGTCAACCTGGCCACGCCAAGCATCAATCAGGCCTAAGGCTATAGCGGATTTCAGTGAGTCGCCACCGGTTGAGGCGA
Organism: Bifidobacteriaceae bacterium; assembly: GCA_031256885.1. The sequence continues at coordinate 1,263 of JAIRPS010000103.1, forward strand.
GGTAGAGGCTGCGTAAAGCCACGAATCAGTTCCTTTCCACGTTGATTTGGCCACACTTTGCAGCCAAACCGCCATGAGTCTACTCGCGGCGGCTGGGTGGTGGCGGGGATTAGGCTGGTGTTATGCCAATGGTCACCGTGGTAATGCCAGCTCACAATGCTGAACACACATTAGGTTGGGCGATTAGCTCAGTTTTAGCTCAAACATTGACAGATTGGCAGTTAGTGATTGCCGATGACGGTTCAACTGACCAAACTTTTCCGATCGCCACTGCGGCGGCTCAGTTAGATTCACGTATTACGGTGGTTCGGTTGGCCCAGCAGCAAGGCCCAGCGGTGGCGCGTAACACTGTTTTAGCGCAGGCAACTGGACGTTTTTTGGCTTTCTTGGATGCTGATGATTTATGGTTACCGCACAAGCTGGAACACCAATTGGCTTTTCATCAGGCGCATGGTGCGTTGCTTAGCGGCACGGCTTATTGGCGGGTGAACGCCAATTGGCAAGGTGGGATCAGTCGCTGGCTGGCTCAGCCACCACACCAAACCAGTCTGATTCCAATCCCTGAAAAACTTGACTACAGCTCAATGACCTGGCATAACGGCATCGGCTGTGGTACTGCACTGTTTGACCGGCTGGCTGCTCCAACCGCCCGCATGCCGAACTTACCGGGGGCGGAAGATTGGGGTTTGTGGCTTGCCTTATTGCGTTGCGGGCGGCTGGCTTACGGTTTAGCTGAACCCTTGACGGTCTACCGGGCGGGTGGCTCTACGGCAATGACGGCTCATCCTTTGCGGCTGGTCAAAGCGGCTTTTCGCCTGCTTCACGAGGTTGAAGGGTTTAGCGCGGCGGGCGCATTGCGGCGGGTGGTGCGCCATAGCCTAACCACAACTAGGCGGCGGGATTTAGCTCAGCTTAGCCCGGCTGCCAACTAGCGGCGGCGCATGCCGCGACTGCTCGGTGGCTTGGCGCGGCGGTAGGCTTCAACCACCGTTTCGGAGGGTCCGTCTTGAACAATTTGGCCCTGGTCAAGCCAGATTGCCCGTTCGCACATTGCCAGGACGGTTTGTGACGAGTGTGACACTAAAAACACTGTGCCAGCTTGCTCTTTGACTTCCATGATTTTTCGCGTGAGCGCATCTGAAACTCGGCATCACCAGTTGATAAAGCCTCGTCAATCATCAAAATATCCGGTACGCGGGCTGTTGAGATGGCAAAACGGAGGCGGGAAGCCATACCGGAGGAGTAGGCGTTCATCGGGAAGGAAACAAACTCGCCAATTCCCGAAAAGTCAACAATGTCGTCAAACCGTTCACGGACTTGCGCTGGGGTTAAGCCGAGCGCTAAAGCACCCAGCATGATGTTGCGTTCGCCGGTCAGGCGGGGCAGCAGCGCAGCGTTTACGCCGAGCAATGAGCACTGACCTTTCGCATACACCGCACCTTCGCTGTAGGGCATTAAGCCGGCGATGGCGCGCAGCAAGGTGGTTTTACCGGCACCGTTGCGGCCAATAATGCCAATTGATTCGCCTTGGTGGGCAACGAACGAAACGCCGCGGACAGCGTGGACTTCGCTGACTGTGCCAACACTGCGGTTGGTGCGGTCAGTTAAGCGTTTGTAAAGCGAGGGGCGGCGGCGGTTGGCTGTGCCAATGCGACGCGCGCCAAACACCCGGTAGCGCACATGAACTTGGTCAACAATCATTGTGGGGTCGCCAAGACTGCGCCCGGAGCGGGTGGTTGGTTCATCAGCGCCCGGTGGTGTAGCGTCGCTCGGCTGGGTGGGGCTGGAAGGTGGTGTCTGGCTGGTGCTGCCGGTGGTGGCGGCGGAGCCACTGCGGTCAAACAGCACTGAAACGTCTGCACTGAAGTCAATCTCTTTATTCTCGGCCATAGCGTGCCTCCGCAAACCAGAAGTAGATGAACCCAAAGACCAGGAAAAACACTGCCCAACCGATTGCCCAAGCCCATTCGGCACCGGAAACGGTCAAAGTGGCTAAGGTGGCAGCGTCCGCTTTGGCCGGTGGGGTCATCAAACCAGCCCGCGCCAATTTGAGGTATAAGGCGAATGGCTGGTAGTGCAGAAACCAGCCCAACCAGGGATAGTCAACTGAGACACGGTCAGCCATCATTGAGATTGAGTAGAAGACCCCTGATGTGAAGCGCAGCAGATTGGTGCCAATTGGCACCAGATTAGTTAGGTCGGGAGCTGCCGAGCACATGCGGGCAAGGATCATCGCACAACCCAAAGTAAACATATACATCAAAGCCATGACTGGTATGAGCACCAGCCAAGAGACTTTGACCGGTTGGTGACGCAGT
>JAIRPS010000153.1 GCA_031256885.1 Bifidobacteriaceae bacterium
TGTTGATCGAGCAACATCAGCGGCAGCCAGTTGCGTGGCCAGTTCAGCCAAAATCCGGTCGGTTTGCGTTTCGGTGACCGCTGGCGGGGGAACTTCTGGGCGTGGTGGGGCTTTCACGGTGGGAATGCTGCCGGTGCAACCAGTCAACAACCACACACCCGCCAAAATCGCCGCTAAAACCGCGCGTCGGTTCATCACTGATCCTCCCCTTCTTGAGCTAGCCAGGGCGGCACCCACGCCTCCTCGCGTAAGCCAACCCCTGGTGGCTGGTCCGCTTGGTCAATCCGTCCGGTGGCAATGGCCGCTAAAAAACCGCGAGCGCGACTGGTGGCGCTGGAAGCCTCCGCCTCGCCGTCAATCGGTGTAGCGGTTTGGTTTTGGGTTGGCCGGTAGGCGGCGGGACGCGCTTGCTCAGGTTGCCAATTTCTGCCCCCCGACGGCGGCTCTTGACCTGCATTGATGCGTCGGATTCCGCCGGTTTGAGCCGCCAAGGCAACTTGTTCGGCTTGGCGAATTTGGCGACGAGTCAAACCGCCAACTTCGCCGCGACGCACGGCCGCCAAAATTTCTCCGGCTGACAGCACCTGGGTTGGTTCATTACTGGTTTGAGCGCTGGTATCGCTGGGTAAAGCAGGTGGATGCGATAGGCGAACTTGGGGCGCTTGCGGGCCGACCGGTTGATGAACTTGAACACCGTGGCGGCGCAACAAATCTGCGGAAGAGGCCCGGGTCAGCCCGGTTGCGCGGGGTGAGTAAACCGGCAAATCAGCGGTTGAGGGGGCAAGCGCCGAAACCTTGGTGGCAGGTTGGCTTTGCTCAACCATTTTGGCCGATGCCGTCAGTTCAGTAATCGCTGGCTCAACGCTTGCCGGCGCATTAGTCAAGGCGGCTGGTCGCGGTGGTGGCGCAGCATTTGGTAAGCCGCGCGTAGCGGTGGTGGGCGGCAGTGGTTTGGGCGATTGCATTGCAGTCACCGAACCGGTGCTTGGCTGCACCAACTGACCTGGTAACTTGGCTGGTCCGGGAACCGGTTGGCTAACCACTGGACGCTGGCCAGTGGGTGGGTTCAACGGTTCCAGATGGCTTGGTGCAACAGCTTGGCTTGGTTCAGTCAGACCAACCAACCCAACTGGTTGGAGCGGTAATTGGGGGCTCGACGGCAACTGTTTTTGATCAGTTGGCTCTGCCGAATCATCATGAGGATCGCTGGCCGGCTCAGCCGACGCACTGGCTGGGGCGGCGGCACTGACCGTGCGGGAACGGCGCTGAAAAACCAGCAGCAGCACTGCCGCAGTAATCAGCCCAACCCCAAGCAACACCCCTGGCCACAGCCAAGGTGTGGCCACAACAGCTGGCCTGATGGCGGTCAAACGTAAACCAGTTAATTGGCTGTCAGCGGCAGGGCTTAGGCCGGCTGGCGCAATCAGCAAACACCAGCGGCCTTCACGGTGCTGCCATTGCAAGCTGGCTTCACCCTCAACCACCTGCTGCGACACCCACAAATCGGAACCCTCAGCGACCGGCAGCTGACCGGCCGACTGGGTCGTGGGTGTGGGCGTGGCACTTGGTGAAAGTGATGCTGCCAACTGGCTACCGACGGCATCGGGCAAACCTTGGGCCAACTTAAATGATTCGGCACTGTCGTAGCCAACCAAACGAACCACGGCAGCATCAGCCGCCCAAGCCGCCACATCGGAATCGCGGCCAATCGCCACAACTACCGGCTCTGGCGCAACCACCTGCAATTTAACTGCTTTAGCTGATGCATCCAGAACTCCTGGATCAACCACTAAAACCTGAGTTCCGCTCGGTGCAACGGCGGTGGTAGCAATTTCATCGTGGGGCCGCCAAACGGTCGCTGAAGCCACCCCTGATGCTGCTGCCACCAGGCCAAACAGCCCTAAACAGGCCGCCAAACAACGCCGTAGCACACCAGCTCCCTTCTCAACGATCATCATCCCCCAGACTACCCATGACAGCCCTTAAATTGCCAGCAATCACTAACCGACAGGCCAAAAGTGGCCAATTCGAGTGGTCTTCAACTCAATTTGCCGATAGGCTTGCTTGCCGTGCCGCCGATCCCCTATTCGGCAGTGAGCACTCGGCCCCAATACTGGAGGTTTTAACAGTGGCAGACCGCGCCTTCCCAACCGCTGTACGCGGATACGACAAGGTAGCCGTCGACGAGCACGTCTCGTCGGTTGAAGGACAACTTGAACAGTCACGCGCCCAATTGCGCGACCTGGAGGTCCAGGTTGCCCAGTTGACCGCTGAGCTAGGCGAAGCGCACCGGCAGATGCGTGAAGCAGAACGACCCAGCTATTCCGGCCTGGGTACGCGGATTGAGCAGCTAATGCGATCCGCTGAAGAGCAAAGCCTAGATGTCCTGAATCAGGCAAAATCGCAAGCCAACGCTTTGCTGGCACGCACCAAACTGGAAACTGACCAGCTCAAAGCCCAGGCTGAGAACGAGGTTGCTGAACTGTTGGCGACTGCCCGGCGTGAGGCAGAAGAAACCCACAGCCAAGCAGCTGCCGAGGCTGAATCTGAGCTGACCAATGCTTCACGGCGAGCCGAAGAGATGATTTCTTCGGCTGAACGTGATGCCGCCCGCGTAATGAGCGCACTGGCCACTGAGGAAGCTGAACGACGCGCCGCCCTGGAGCGTGAAGTTGCTGCCCTGACTGCCAGTGTTGAACGGGAAACCACCGAACAACGAGTGGCTGCCGAGCGTGAAGCCTCCGAGCTGCGCGCCACTGTCGCGGTTGAGGTGGCCCAGCAACGCGAAGATGCTGAAAAGTATGCCTCCTCGCTGCGTGCCTCAGCTGATTCTGACACTTCGGCTTTGCGCTTAGCTACCGAACAGGAAACCTCAGCTTTACGTGCCGCTGCGGAGGAGTATTCAGCGCAAACACGCGCCGCCGCACAACGTGAGATCGCTGAACTGCGGTCGAATGCGGAAGCCGATTCCTCCGAGCGACGTTCCGCCGCTGACCAGTACGCCCAACAGTTGCGTTCCGATGCCGAACAGTACGCTTTGCAAATCCGTTCCGAAGCTGAACAGTACGCCCAGCAAACACGCGCCGATGCCGAACAGTTTGAAACATCAACCCGTTCAGGCGCGGAAATGGCTGCCCAGGAATTGCGTTCGCGGGCTGAGCGTGAAGCTTCTGACTTGCTCACTAACACACAGCGTGAAGCGATTGAGCTGCGTGAAAGCGCTGACCACTATGCTTCCGCAACCCGCGCTGAAGCCGAACGGTCAGCTTCCGAAATTTATGAGGACGCTCGGTCAAAGGCTGAGGAACTGACCACCCGTTCAGAACGCGAAACTTCAACCATGCTCTCGGAAGCCAAGAAACAAGCGGCTTCATTGACTGAGCGGGCTGAAGAGTGGAAAGCTCAGGCGGAGATTGAAATCGCGCAGCGGGTTGAAGCGGCGGAAGCTCAGAACGCTGAACGTTTTGAAGCCTCGAAAGCTAAAGCTGACCAGTTGGTGGCGGAAGCCACCGCCCGCGCTGATGAGGCTGAAGAGCGTGTCCGCCAGGCTTTGGCGCGCGCTGAGAAACTGCGCAGTGACGCTGATTCGCAAGCATCCGAACTGCTCGCTAATGCTCGTCGCAACGCTGACAGGGTTTTGGCGGATGCGCGTGCCTTTGCTGAGCGGACTTTGTCTGAGGCGGTTGATGAAGCCGAACGTGAGCGGATTGCTGTGCAACGTCAGGTTGATGACCTGAACCGGCAGCGTGAATCGATCACCGTTTACCTTGAGGAACTGCGTGGCCTGCTCGGTGCAACACCGTTGCCCGATTTTGAGCCAATGCTCTCCGCCGCCACCCCAGTGGTTGATGCACCAACCCCACCGGCACCACCCGCACCACCGGCGTACTACGCTGCACCAGCCGACGATGCGCCACCACAGGCAGTGGTCCAACCCGAGGTAAACCCGGTTTTTGATGCTTCAGCTGGTGTGGCTGAGCCGGCTGCTTGGCCGGCAGCGGCAACCCAAGCAGATCCGCCAGCTAATGATTATTTAGCGCCGGCCCCACTGTTTGACGATGTGCCAGCTTGGGATGCTAACACCACTGAAGAGGGAACACGCTGAACCGCCAGCGCAAACAGCGCCCACCATTGTGCGACTATTGAGACGTTTGTTTCCAGTCAATCTAGGGGAGGTGCTGGCCGGTGACCGTGCCCGGTGATGCCACGGCGGTTTTTGCTCCTGTGCGCGCCTGGGATGCTGCTGAGCTGCCGCCAGACGATCCGTCGCCGACGCCTGATGGTATTGATCAGCAGGCCATGGCTGAAACTGACTGGGCTGGCCAGATGCAGCAACCAGTCTGGCATCAAGTACCAGATCAGTCTGCCTTGGCAAACGAGCAGCCGGTTTGGGCTGCCGCTGAGGCGCCCGGGCAGTCAGAACAGTTAGCTTGGGATCAATCAGAAACTGCGGTTTGGCAGCAGCCGGAACAGTTAGCTTGGGATCAAGCTGAGCCGGCAGCGTGGCAACAACCAGCCCCGGCGGCTTGGGACCAGACAGAACAAGTGGCTTGGGACCAAACTGAACAGGCGGCCTGGGACCAAACTGAACAGGCAGCCTGGCAACAGCCAGAGCAGACGGCCTGGGATCAACCAGCCGAGACGGCTTGGGGCCAGACTGAACAGGCGGCCTGGGACCAAACTGAACCGACGGCCTGGGATCAGACTGAAAGCACCGCTTGGACTGCGCCATCGGCTGATCACAGCGAACCAGCCCAGCCAGCCACCTGGCACCAACCTGCCCAAACACCACCATGGCCGGATCAGGCTACGGAAAACCAACGCCGCGAGTTAGAGTTCCTTGCTCAGCAACAAAGACTGCTCTACCAGCGGGTTGCTGAACTAACTGAGAACCTTGAACAAGCCCGCCAAGCTGTCCGTGAATCATCCTGGCGGATGCCGGGACGGCGGCGCGGCCAAGCTGCCGATTTTGCAACAGTGATTGAAGGGCAAGTTGCCGCCCGCCTCGAAACTATCAACACCAAAGCTGAACAAATGCTCAGCGAAGCCACCCAGGCAGCCAGACGTGATACATCACAGGCTCTGCGCGACCGGGAAACCCTGCTTGATTTAGCTTCCCGCCAAAAACTGGCTTTGGCTCAAGAAACCGCCACGGCTGGCCAGTCGCGGCGCGCCGAAGCCCACGCTAAAGCGGCCAGCATTCTGCGTGATGCGGAATCGCATGCTGAAGCAATCCGCGCTGAAGCGAAACGTGACGCCCAAGCAATGCGCGCCACCTTGAACCGTGAATCTAACGCCTTGCAGGAATCTGCCCAACACCAGGCAGATGCCACCGAAGCGGAAACTAACCGTCAAATCAACGAGCTGATTGGCGCAACCCGCGCCATCAATGAACAGTTGCGTCAGGCTGCCGCCCGCGAAATCGAAGATTTAGTTTCATCAGCTGAACGTTACGCATCCGAGCTGCGTTCGCGGGTTGACGCCGAATCGCAAGCCACCGCCTCGGCTGCTCGTAACCAAACTGACCAAGTGCGCAGCGCAGTCGATGCCGACGTCAACTCACTGCGCGAAGACACCATAATCGAAGCTGAAGCAATGCTCGCCGAAGCTGACCGCTACTGCGAGATGGTCCGTCAAGAAGCCACTGATCATGCCAGCCGTGAACGCTCAATTGCCCAAGCTGAGTCGCGTGCCGAACGGGCTCGCGCCGAAACCTTTGCTCGGTCACAGCGCGAAGCAGCTGATGCCGATGCCGCCAGACGCCGCCAAGAAATCCTGGCTTACGCTGCTGAGCTGCGTGAACGTGCCGAAACTGAAAGCTCAGCACTGACCGCTCAAGCTAACCAGCAAGCCTTGACAACCCGTCACAGCGCCACCCAATATGGGGTTAATGAACGCCGTGACGCTGACGATTACGCTCGTCAATTGGTGCAACAGGCCCGTTCAGAATCAACCAAACTAATCCGGGAAACCCGTGTAGCCTGCGGTAACAAGGTTAGCCAAGCCCAGGCTGAAGCCAGCGCCCTGGTGACTCGGGCCCGCGCCGCCCTGGAAGATGTTGAACGAACAATCGCGCGACAGTTGGAATCAACTTTGGCCAGGCTCAGTGAAGAACATGAACGTTCAGTACGTGAAGCTGAATCTCGTGTCGCTGTGCCAAGCGCTCGGCGCGCCCAAGCCACCGAACGGTTGATTGAAGCGCGCGATGAAGCTAACCGGGTCACCCAACATGCTGAACAATATGTTGAGCAGGTGATTGCTGCAGCCTCAACCGAAGCTGACATTATTTTGAGCGAAGCCAAAGCTAGCTCAACTCAAACCGTTGATTCTGCGCTGGTCCAAGCTGAAGAGATCCGCCAACAAGCTAAAGCAAAAATCGACACGCTGATCCGTCAACGTTCAGCCCTAGACCATTACCTCACCCGTTTGCGCCGCATGGTGGCCGCCGATTTACGTGGCACCCCCCACTCGCCACCAATTCCTGAACTGCCGGCCAGCCCGCAAGTGCAGCTACCTCCGCCTCCCCCGCCACTCAGCCCTGAGCCGGTGGCTAGCCCAGAGCCGGTGAGCACCGAGTTGGTGGTTAGTCCTGAGCCGGTTAGCCCAGAGCCTGTGGTTAGCCCAGTGTCGGCGGTTAGCCCAGTGTCACCACCTGCCGCTGAAAATCAGCCAGTGCCGCCGCCACCACCGCCGGAGCTTCCAGAGCCGTCAAATGAGCCGCTCCCGGCACAATAACCAGCGGACAAGCTAAACGCCCGGCCATTGCCTGAGCTGCCGCTACTGGTGATTGCCGATCATGCTCCCCCACCACAACTAAGGCTGGCCAAGCATGCGGCTGCGCCAACAGCGTTTCACTTGATAAACGACTAGCCATTGCCTGCTGCGCCCAAGCAACCGCCTCCGGACTGAGCTGACTGATCCAGTTTTGCACCATTGCTACCAGCTCGGGACGCTGGCGGCGTGTCTGCCAAGAGAGCAAAGCCAACGCCATCGGCTGTAATTCGGCAACCGACTGACTGGCTTCAACGCGCTTAGCCATGGCGAGGCGCGCTGCACTAGCTTCTGGCGGGTCAAGCGTGTCTTTAGTGTCAGCCAAAACCAGGCCAGCAATGCGCTGCGGCGAGTGGCGCAGGGCGGCCATTGCTAAATATCCGCCCATTGATAAGCCAACCAGCACTGCCCGGTCAACACCAAGACGGTCGAGGCCAGCCCACAGTTCCTCGGCAGCCACACTGAGGTTTGGTTCAATCAGCGGCGAAGCACCGAAGCCTGGCAAATCAGCTAACAGCAGCGGCCAATCGGTCAACTGTTGGGCAACCGGTAACCACAAACGATGATCCATTGGAAAAGCATGCAAAAACACTAACGGTACTGTTGAGCTTGGGAAAGACCCCATTGGGTGGAAATCCATGATCTGCTTTCGGGTTAGAACAAACGCAATGTGGGATCATCAACCCCGCTCATTGCCTGATAATCGAGGGTTAAACAGCGAATGCCGCGATCGGTTGCCAAGACTTTGGCTTGCGGTTTGAAAGCTTGGGCTGCCAACACGCCAGTTACCTGGCCAAGTGTCACATCACGGCGCAGCTGTTCTAAATAGCGGCTGAGCTGCTCCACCCCGTCAATACCACCCAACCGTTTGACTTCCACCGCTAAAGTGATGCCGCTACTGTCGCGGGCCAAAATATCAATCGGCCCAATTGGGGTGGGGTATTCGCGGCGGATCAGCCGGCAACCCTCGCCCAGTAAACCGATTTGATCAGCCAGCAAGGCTTGCAGTTGGGCTTCCACACCGGATTTAGCTAAACCAGGGTCAAACCCCAAATCATAAACCGTATCTGCCAATACCTGGTGGATGCGAATAATGAGTTGATCAGCAGTTTTATGCTGTTTGACGGTCCAGACTTGGCTGGGTGGTGGGTCAAGTGTTTGCCCCTGCCAGTCCAATTCATCACCCGGCCCAGCCGGCCGAATTGACAGCGTGCAGGGTGCAGCCATCCAGTTGAGCGGCTTGTAGGAACCAGATTCTGAATGAATCAAAACCGAACCATCGGCTTTGATCATCAGCAGACGGGTGGCCATCGCTAAGTGCGCCTCGAGCCGTCCGGTGTAATCAACCGAGCATTGGACAATCACAATACGCACCCGCCGAGTTTAACACTCGGGGCTAAAACGCGGGTTTGCCAGCATGGTGCAAGTCACCCGCAGCCAGTTTCCCGATGTCGTATCAACGGTTGTAATAGACCTGGCCAGCAGTTAGATGCTTACCTAATAAGTCTTCAACAGTCACTAATGTGAAACCACGTTTACGCAAGTCAGTGATGCAGGCGTTGACCGCCGCGATGGTGGTTGGGTGAATGTCATGCATCAAAATGATGGCGCCAGCCGATGTGTCATTGTGAACATGCGCCAAGGTTTTGGCGGGGTTGCGATGCTCCCAATCACGTGTGTCAACTGACCAATTGATCAGCGGGTAGCCTTTGGCTGCTAAGGCGCTGCGCACATGACCATCAGCATTGCCATACGGTGGTCGCATCAAATGGGGTGCCACACCGGCCGCTTTGGTGATCGCTTTGGCGCTGCGACTCATTTGGTCGGCAATTGCCCCACCAGAAAGCGAGTTCAGGTTAGGGTGCGAGTAGGTATGCGACTCAACCTCATGACCTTCCCTGACCTGCCGGCGCACAATCTGCGGGTAGGCGGCAGCTTGTCCGCCCAGTAAAAAGAATGTGGCTGGCGCTTTACGACGCCGCAAAATATCCAGCAACTGCGCCGTGCCAGGGCCAGGACCGTCATCGAAAGTTAGTGCGGCACACTTGACCTTACGGCAGTTGACCGGCTCATAGTATGGCGTGCGGTAAACCCAGCGAGCCGGGGTAATCACAGTTGGCTGACCAGCACTAGCTGGGAAAACCAGGCGCCAAGCGCTGCGCGCACGGGTGTACCAACTGGCCGGTAAACGAATGGTTGCTGCGCCATCGGGCTTATGCCATTCGCCCTCACGTTGATCACGCCAGCGACCTTCCAGTTTGGTCTGCAATTTGAATTGGCGACCCTTCAAACCAACCGCTGTGAAACGCAATTGGGGACGTTTCAAAGCACCATCAAACCGCGCTGGCACTGCCCAT
>JAIRPS010000220.1 GCA_031256885.1 Bifidobacteriaceae bacterium
CGCGCCGCCGTCTTAGTCCACTGCCGCCACATCAACCGGCATAATCAGCGGATCTGCAACGCCTGAGCCATCCCAAAACCCCTGATCAATCCGGGTAATCTCGATCGGCTCAAGTAAAGCAGGGCTGCTTAGACCACTTAGTGCGTAAGTTACGTCATCGGGCCGCACAGCGGGGATGCGATGCAACAAAATCAGATCAGCCGTGCGATCAGCCACTGTTAAACAGGTAACTACCGCACGAACCTCACGAGTCCGGGACGGGTTAGCACCGCGACCCGGCCGCCTCACTGAGCAAGTGGCCAAAGCGTTGAACTGATCCACCGCCTGGGCTAAACCAGCTGCGCTGGACCACCGCAGCTGCCAGCGCGAAGCCGTTAAACGCTGCGCTAAATCAACCTGATCAACCGCTGCACGCACCACTGTCAAACCGCTGGGCAGCACCTGATTCAAACTGGCAACCAACTCTTTAGGAAGGCAGCACTTAGTCAAACGCAACTCAAGATATTCGGCTTTTGAACCAGCACCGGTTGGCGCCGCTGAAAGATAGGAGATACGCGGATGCGGATGAAAACCGGCTGACTGGGCAACCGGTGCATCAATCCGCCGCAAAGCCCGCTCGACAACTCGCCCCAAATCACGGGCTGAACAGTAACGCAACACGCCATCTTTGGTGTATTGAAGGCTCAGGCGTTGGACGGCCGGCGCCGGCGGTGGGCCGCTCGGCTGTGGTTTAGCAGCCATGTTCGCCGCCTTTAGCTCCGACCAGCCAGCATTGCGTTTTAGTCAACACCTTTACTCCGCTCCACGCTCAATTGAATCTGCCCACCCAAGCCGGGACAAACACCGCAATCAGCACAACCTGACCAACGGCAGTCGGCGATTGTTTCAGCCTCTAAAGCGGCGCACCAATCAGCCCACAACCAGTCACGGTCGACACCGCTGTCCAAATGATCCCACGGCAAAACTTCAGCGCGTTGGCGTTGCCGCGAAGTGAACCAGTTGGCATCAATACCGAGCGGTGTCAGCGCATCAGCCGCCGCTTGTTCCCACCGTTCAAGGTCAAGATGTTCACGCCAACCATCAAACCGCGCGCCGCGCCGCCAAGCCAACTCAATCACCTCAGCCACCCGCCTATCCCCGCGCGCCAGCAAACCTTCAAGCTGAGCTTGGCGCGGCGAACTGCGTCGCAATTTGATTGCCCGTCGCGTCGCTGCATCCGCCCAAATCACCTCTTTAAGCATGGCTAAGCGCTGATTGACAACCTCAGCACTGGTTTGCGCCGCCCACTGGAACGGGGTATGTGGTTTGGGCACGAAGGCACCAATTGATACCGTGCAAGCGACATCGCGTCGCCCCGTCACCTGCCGCCCACGCAACACCACCTGCCGGGCCAGATCAGCGATTGCAACGACATCGGCATCTGTTTCCGTGGGTAAGCCACACATGAAATACAGCTTGACGCTGCGCCAGCCAGCCGCGAACGCCGTTTCCACAGTACGTAACAAATCAGCCTCAGTGACCTGCTTGTTGATCACATCGCGGAGCCGGGCGGAACCGCCTTCCGGCGCGAAAGTCAAGCCCGGCCGCCGCCCGCCACTGGCCAGAGTTTGGGCTAAGTCAATATCAAAAGCATCAATCCGGGTTGATGGCAGCGACAAACCAATCCCGCGCGGTGCGTAGCGTTTGGCCAGTTGATTGGTCAATTCCGCTATTTCACTATGGTCCGATGACGATAAAGACAGTAAACCGATCTCCTCATAGCCGGTCGCTGATAAGCAGCAGTCAGCCATTGCCGCCAGGCAGTCTGCCGAACGTTCGCGCACTGGCCGAGTCACCATGCCGGCTTGGCAAAAACGACAACCCCGTGTGCAGCCACGGAAAATTTCCAAACTGGCACGCTCATGCACCGCGGTTAGGTACGGCACCACCGGCGCTTTTGGATAAGGCCAATCATCCAGGTCAAGCAGGAGATGTTTGGCCACCTTGGGTGGCACTTGGGGATCTGTCGGAGTCAATGCAGCGATCTGGCCATCACTGGCATAAGTGACGTTGTAAAGGCTGGGCACATAAGCCAAATGGTTAACCGCCAGGCGACGCAACAAGCCGGCCCTGCCGCCCGGTCGGGATGCTTGCTGCCAACTGATGATCTGCTCGGTTACCAGGCCAACCGCTTCTTCGCCATCGCCCAATACCACCGCATCAAGGAAAGGTGCCAGCGGTTCTGGGTTGAAGGCGCAATGCCCGCCCGCTATCACCAGTGGATCGGCTGGGCCACGGTCCTGCGCCCGCAGAGCAATCTTGGCCAGGTCAAGCGTGGTCAACAGATTGGTGAAACCCAATTCGGTGGCCAGTGATACCCCAATCACATCAAAGGCTTTGAGTGGTCGGTGTGTTTCCACACTGAAAGCAGGCAGGTCAGCTTGCCGCAACAACTGCTCAAAATCCGGTAAAGGTGTATAAGCTCGCTCAGCCAGGGCGTCGTCGCGTTCATTGAGAATCTCGTAGAGGATCTGCACACCCAAATTGGCCACAGCCACCTCATAGGCATCCGGGAACAGTAAAGCCCAATGTACTGCCACACTTTGCCAATCTTTGGAACGCGACCCGACCTCACCGCCGAGGTACTGGATGGGACCAGCAACCTGGCCAAGCAGGGGTTGCAAACGCTCACGGATGCTGCCGGGGTCGGTAAGCGTGGGCATCGGCATATGGTACTGCCAATCAGCCTTCGCTGCGATGCCAGACCAGCCGACC
>JAIRPS010000054.1 GCA_031256885.1 Bifidobacteriaceae bacterium
GGCTGGTGCTGCCATCACCTAACCGGCCATAGTTGTTAGCTCCCCAAGCCCAAACTGTGCCATCATCACGAATCGCGTAAGCGCCATGGTAAATCGCTGTAATGCTGGTGATGTTGGTCAAACCAGCCACCTGCACCGGCGTTGGGCTAAAGTCCGTGACAGATGAATCTGGCTGGTGGTTGGTATTGCCATCGCCGAGTTCACCACAATGGTTGCCTCCCCAAGCCCAAACTGTGCCGTCTTGGCGCAAGGCGTAGATTGTGCCGCCATCCATTGCAACATCAATAATGTTGGTCAAGCCAGGAATCTTGGCTAATTGCAAACGATTAGTAGTGCTGCCGTCTCCGAGCTGACCGTCGCTGCTACTGCCTTTAGACCACACCGTGCCGTCTGGGTACAGCACAAAAGTGACGTAACCGTCAGAGACCATTTTGCTAGCTGTGTTCAGTTCCGGTATTGGCATGGCAGACCAGTCGGCGGGTTCCCCAATGCGGTAATCGCCGATTTCTCCCCAGGCAAAGACTTGCTCTGATTGATTAGATGGCGCCTGGCTGGGGCTCGCTGAGCTGCTCGGCTGGTCGCTTGGATTGGCTGAGGCCGTGGCGCTCGCTGAACCGCTTGGTGTGGGTGTTGGACTCGCGGAACTGCTTGCAGAACCGCTCGGTGAACCGCTCGGCTGGGGCGTTGGGCTAGCGGAACCGCTCGCGGAACTGCTCGGTTGGCCGGACTGTGCCGGGGCGCTGGCCGAGGGGCCCGGCGTAGCGCAGTTGCAAGCATCAGTTGGCGAGATCACCTCCACCACCACATTGACAATTGGGCTGATCACCACAGTTTCGCCAGGTTGTGTCACAGTCACCGAAGTTGGTGCGGGGGCTGGCTGCTGGCTGGCCGGTTTGCTGAGGTTGACTTTTTTGAGCGAACTGGCTGCTTTACGCCAGCGCTTGCTTGGCAGCAGTTTGGCCTGGAGTTGCCCGGTTTGTTTGACAGTCACCAGTTTGCTGAAACGGCCTTGACGGTTGCTGCGCACCGTGGCCAAACGGGACCAGGTTTTCCCGGCAGTTTTGAAGTTGACTTGAACTTTGGCATGTTTGATTGCCTTGCCACCTTGGCGGAACTTGACTCTGCCGCTGATCTTGACTTGGCCTTGAGCATTCGGTTTGCCAACGGTCAAAGTGATTTTGCCGGTTGCTGGCTTGGCTTTGACTAAAACCGGCTGGGTGGTTGCAGCAAGCCGGCTAGTTGCGGCACTAACTGTTGGGACGGCATCGGCAATTGGTGAAAATGTGAAACTCAAACCAGCCAGGAGAAGGCTGCTGATCAGTTTGGCGGGGCGATTTTGGGACATGAGGCGATCTGATCCTGTTGGTAAAACCCCAGGTGTTTTGGTCATGGCTACTGGCTGCTACCACGGCATGGGAGAGGTGGCAACCAAAGTAGTGCCGCTCGGTCTGGCATGAATGACCGCTGGGGGATGGGTCTGCAGCCAACGGTATCTGGTGGTTTTGGCAATGTCAGGCAGCATCCACCATGTGGACGCCCTGAAGCACCCCAAGTTGTGCGCATCAGTGCAGGTAAATTGCAATAACACACTTGGCCACCGCAACTAATTACGCTCTTAGCGAACAAACTGCTATGGCAAGCAAGCACCGCAGAGCAACTGTTTCAAATAACCAACTGGCCAGCCCAATCCACCGCAGTTACCAAGCTGCTGGCGAGCGCTCGGCGAATGGTGGTAGGTTCCAAGACATGAATGTCAAGGTTGGAGCAACCAGACAATCAGTTGGCAGCGCCACCAACCAGGCTGGTACTACTGGTGTTGGTTTGGCTGAACTGGCTGTTGAGAACTTAGGGCCAATTGCCGCAGCCACCCTGCCTTTCGGCAAAGGTTTGACCGCAATCACCGGTGAAACCGGCGCCGGCAAAACCATGCTGCTTACCGCAATTGACCTGCTGCGTGGCGGACGGGCTGACTTGGCTTTGCTGCGCAGCGGCACCGAGCGGGCTTTAGCTAGCGGCATTCTTGTTTTACCGGCAAACCACCTGGCAGCACTGGCCGCCAGTGATCTTGGTGCCAGTTTTGACGATGCCGAACTGGTGGCAGTGCGCACAGTCACCGCCAGCCGCTCACGCGCGGTGATTGGTGGTTGCCCAGTTCCCTCCGGCAAACTTGCCGAACTGATTGGTCCGCTGATTGCGGTGCATGGCCAAGCCGAACAGTTTCGTTTAACCGGTTCCGCCCAGCAACGCGAACTGCTTGATAAAGCCGCTGGAGCACAGCATCTGGCAGCCTTGCATGAGCATCAACAAACCTACGAATCAGTGAAGCAATTGGAAAAACGGATCAATGATTTACTGAAACAAACCCGTGAAGACCAAGCGGTAGCAGAATCATTAAAGGCTGGTTTAGCAGCCATTCAAGCAGCTAAACCGCAGGCAGGCGAATTAGATGAGCTAGCTTCGCAGTTGGAACGGTTGGCAGGCGCTGAAGAACGACGCTGCGTGGTGTCAACTGCTCTAATGCTGTTGACCGGAGCGGATGATCCAGAAGGTGACAGCAACAGTGTGGCCAGTTTGCTGCAAAATGCGCGACGCAGCTTAGCCAGCGTGCCTGACCCTGCTTTAACGGCAATCAGTGAGCGTCTGACTGATCTGACATACCAGGTCGATGACCTGGTTACGGAACTCAACAACTATTTGATCAACCTCCAAGCTGACCCCGCAACTTTGGAGGCTTTACAACAACGCCGCGCCCAACTGCAAGCCCTGACCAGGCGCTTTGGGCCAACTTTGGATGATGTTAGGCAATGGGCAACCCAAGCCGAACAGCGTTTAGCTGACCTTGATGGCGGCAGCCAAACAATTGAGCGGCTGACCGAACAACTCAACCAAACGCGCGCCTGGCTTGCCCAAAGCGCCGCCACCGTGCGTCAAGGGCGGGAAGCAGTAGCCAAACGGTTGATCGCGTCGGTCAATCATGAACTGGTTGGTTTAGCAATGCCGCAAGCCCGCTTTGACATTGAACTAACCGAGATTGAACTTGGTTTTTGGGGTGGCGATGAAGTCAGTTTCCGGCTGGCTTCCCACACTGGCGCACCGGCCCGTCCGCTCGGTAAAGGTGCCAGTGGCGGCGAACTATCACGCATAATGCTGGCAGTTGAAGTGTCGTTGGCAACGGCTGGGCCGGACCGTCCGGTTTTGGTGTTCGATGAGATTGATGCAGGGGTCGGTGGCCAGGCAGCAATTGAGGTGGGGCGGCGTTTGGCGCGTTTAGCTGAACATGGCCAAGTGATTGTGGTCACCCACCTGGCGCAAGTGGCGGCTTTTGCCTCACAGCAAATTGTGGTGCAACGGCAAGATACTGAAACAACCGCTGTGGTGGTGCAAGGTCAGCAGCGTGTGGTGGAACTGGCACGGATGCTGGCTGGGCAAGGTGATTCCAATGCCGCGCAAACACACGCCAGCGAACTGTTGCAGTTAGCTGAGCAGTTTGTGTCAAGTGATCCGCACCACCAGTGCTAAACAATCTTTTAACCACCGTGTGCGTTGGCTGCGGGCTACGCCAACGCTCTACCATGGTTCAGTGAAACTGATCCGTAAGCCAAGTTGGCGGCCTGGTGGGCGCGCGACCGGTGACCGTCAAATGGTCACCGCTCTGGCCAGGGTTGATTCACGCACCAAACGGTTGACTGGTCGGCTGCGCCCCGGCGAAATAGCGGTGATTGATCATGCCGAATTGGATCGGGTGGCGGCTGAAGCTTTGGTCAACAAACAGGTCCAGGCAGTACTCAATGCGGCGGCGGCTTCTTCGGAGCGTTTTGCTAATTTGGGGCCGCAACTGTTGATTGAACATGGCGTTGTACTAATAGATCAACTTGGCCCAGATATTATGACCATAACCGAAGGTGACCATATCCGGTTGGATTTATCAAGTGGTCAGGTATTTGATTGTAATGATCAGCTGATTGCTGCCGGAACAGTCCAAAACGCGGCGAGTGTGGCAGCCGCCATGGAGCGGGCGCGGGCCGTTTTGCCAACTGCGTTGACAGCTTTTGCGGAAAACACTTTGTCTTTTATTCGCCAAGAAGGTGAATGGTTTTTTGACTTACCCGATATAAGCAATATTAAAACGCCGATGGCGGATACACCAGTATTGATTGTGGTGCGCGGCTATGATTATCAAGCAGACTTGGCGGTGTTGCGACCATTTGTGCGCGAATGCCATCCCATAATTGTTGGGGTTGATGGCGGAGCCGATGCGGTGCTCGAGGCTGGCTTGAAGCCTCACCTGATTGTTGGTGACATGGATTCAATCTCAGATACCGCTTTGACCTGCGGCGCTGAACTAGTGGTGCATGCTTACCGGGATGGTCAAGCTCCCGGCGCGCAGCGGTTGAAAGCTCTCGGTTTGCCGCATACTTGTTTAGCGATTGCCGGCACCAGTGAGGATGCTGCCATGATGATTGCTGATGAAAAACAGGCTTCTTTGATTGTGGCGGTGGGTAGCCACCGTACCCTGGTTGAATTTCTTGACAAAGGCCGCGCGGGCATGGCTTCGACTTTCCTCACCCGCTTGCGGGTTGGTGGTAAACTGGTCGATGCTCAAGGCGTTTCACGCCTGTACCGCAGCCGTATCAGTAATTGGCAGTTAGCTGGGCTCGGCTTGGGAGGGGCTGTCGCCTTACTTGCCGCATTGTCTGTAACACCTGGCGGGCGTGCCGCACTGTCTTTGCTGATTGCTCGTTTTGATGATGTGGTGGCATTTGTGGGGGGGCTGTTTTGATGATTATGTCCAAGAGTGAAAGAGGGGGTGGTACGGATGGTTAATTTCCGTTACCATTTAGTCTCATTAATTTCAGTGTTTTTAGCTTTAGCTGTTGGGTTAGTGCTGGGGGCAGGTCCTTTGTCCGGCCCAATCGCCGCCTCACTTGACACCCAAGTTGAAGCCTTACGCACAGATAAAGAAGCGTTACGCAGCGAGGTGGCCGACCTTGAAGCGGCCGATGCTTGGCGTGATGCGGTGCTTGACGAGACATTGCCATGGGCGCTGGGTGGTTTGCTGCCGGGCCGCACCATTGCTGTTGTCATGGTTGGCGGCGGCTCAGCCGATCTCCAAAATGGTTTAGCTGACACCGTGGAACAGGCTGGTGGGAGGGTTGCTTGTCAGCTTCGTTTGACCGCTGAATGGTGGCGAGCTGACAGCCAACGTTTAGCTGAAGTGCTTGAACAGGTGCGCCGAGCAGGTGTTAGCACGCCCCAGCCAACCAGTTCTGCTCTGCCGCTTGGTTCAAGCGTGATCCCTTATGCCGTTACCAGCGTCAGCCCCGGGTCAACTGATGCGTCGGTGGCTGAACCAAGCCTGGTGGAATTGCGTGAGCAACTGGCCACACTGCTGTTTTCATCTTTAGTGGCACCGAACTTGCGTCATGTGGCGGGCATGAGCACCATGCAGCCAGCGGCTTCCGCCGGGCCAATCATTGCGGCTTTAGAAAACGCCGGGATGGCGACAGGCGGTTTACCAACTTTGGCGGCTGATGCTTTACTGATTGTGGTCAGTGATGATTTGTCCCGTCCCGAACCGGCCACTGATACGGCGCAACAACAAGCCGAAGAGCAGCAAGACACGGCAGTGTTGGGATTACTGGCATCAGCGGTTGAACGTTCCCCTGCGACAGTCGTGATTGGCCCTGCCACCAGTGATGATGATGTGATCAGCAAGCTGCGTAAAGATGATGCTCTGCGTGACCGCCTTTCAACTGTTGACGGTGTGGCGCAAAGTGCGGTAAGCCTCACAGCCATGCTGGCGGTGGCGGAACGGTTACGCGGTGAGGGGGGACATTATGGTTTGCGCGCTGGTAAAACCGGCGGCCAGCAAACTGCTCCGCGTTGGCCCAGTTCACCCAGGGTTGCGGGGCCGAGCATTACCCCAATTCCGGTAGCGACAGCGAGTTAGTGATGCAGTACCGAACCAACTATCGCGGCCAATCGGTCTGGCTTGGTGCCGGACCAGCAATGGTTGGTGGTTTGGCGGTGGGCGCACTGGCTGGTGCACCTGGACGGCGTGGTGTGGCGGCTGCCACGGCGGTGGGCTTAGCTGGTGCGGTGGGATATTTCGATGACCGTTTCGGCTCGGCGGAACAACGTGGTTTACGTGGTCATTTGCGAGCGTTGAGGCAAGGCAAAATCACCACTGGGTTCATCAAAATCATCGGGGTTGGTGCGACCGCCATGTTGACTGCCGGCTGGCTCAGGCCAGCTTCGCGTCAGGCACGTTGGCAGCATTTTGACTACCTGGTTGATGCAGCATTAATTGCTGGTCTCAGCAATTTGATCAATCTGTTTGATCTGCGGCCAGGCCGAGCCCTCAAAGTGGCTGGTTTGTTGGCTGGGCCGTTAGCGCTGTGGCCGGATCAGCGCAGTCAAACAGCTGAGGGTAGCGCTTTAGCGGGGGCTGTGCTGGGCGGGGTGGTGGCCGCATTGCCGGATGATTTAGCTGAGCGCAGCATGCTCGGTGATTGTGGCGCTGGCGCCGTGGGCGCTTTGCTCGGCTGTGCGGCCGTTTGCCGGCTCGGACGTCTGCCCAAAATTGGCTTGCTAGCAGCGGTTTGTTTGCTGACATTGCTTTCTGAAAAGGTTTCCTTTTCCAAAGTGATAGCCCGTCAACGGTTGCTGCGTTGGCTGGATGGTTTAGGTCGTAGCGCATGAACCAGTCAACCGCCCGCCACCTGCTAACTTCAGCCGCTTTGATTTCGATAATCACAGTGGCTGCTCGGCTGGCCGGTTTGCTGCGGTGGGCGGTGTTTGCGCCGACGGTTGGGGCAACCGCCACCGGCCAAGCATACACCACGGCTAATGCTGTGCCGAATCTGATTTTTGAGGTGGTGATTGGTGGCGGTTTAGCGGTGGTTCTAGTGCCGTTACTAGCGGGGCATTTAGCTGAGCGGCGGGGCGACCAAGCTGGCCAGATTGCCAGCAGTTTACTGTGCTGGACACTGCTGATTCTTTCGCCCTTAGCGATCATTTTGGCTTGCCTGGCCGGACCGCTGGCAACCTGGCTGCTGGCTGAGGCAACCACCAATCTGAACGATGCCGCACAAAACCAAGCCATACACCAATTGGGGACTCAGTTATTGCGAATTTTTGCTCCGCAACTACCGCTCTACGGCATCGGCGTAGTACTCAGCGGCTATCTCCAAGCTGGCCGTCGTTTTGCCTGGCCAGCTTTGGCTCCCCTAATGTCTTCACTGGTGGTGATTGGTGCGTACTTTGGTTTTGCCAATTTTGCTGAAGGCGCGCAAGCCAGCCCAGCCAGGCTCAGCAACGCCGCAGTAGCCTGCTTAGGTTGGGGTACCACATTGGGGGTGGCGGCGCTAACCTTGCCACTACTTATCCCAGCAAGACGTTTAGGACTGCCCTGGCGTTGCAGCTTGCGCCTACCACCAGGCGTTGGCCGCCGCACCCTCGGTTTAGCAGCATCCGGCATGGGCGGTCTACTCGCCCAACAAGTAGCCATGCTGGTCACCATGGTTTTAGCTAACCGTTTAGGGGGGCACAGCGCCTGGCCAGCCTGGCAGTATTTACAAGCAATCTACCTGTTGCCCTTCGCCGTGCTCGTCATGCCGCTGGCAACCACCGCTTTTACCGAACTGGCAGCCCAAGGCAGTGACGCAATCCGGCAAACCGCACCACTGGCGGCTGTGGCGCGCAGCGGCCGCCTCGTTTTGGGAGCTTCAATCGCTGGCGCGGCAGTACTGCTAGCGGCAGCCAGCCCACTGGCGCAGCTGCTCCAACTGCTTGACCGGTCAGCCAGTTTCCCCAATCTAACCACCCCGATTCGAGTGCTTGGCTTGGCCTTGATTGGCCTAAGCGTGATGACGCAAGCTAACCGTGCCCTCGTGGCAGCCGAACGGCCCGGTGCAGCCGTCCGCGGCATGATCACCGGATGGTTGACTGTGGCTGTCAGCGGAATCATCATTTGCCTGCTGGTTGGCGCAATAGCCAACCGCGCCGCCAGCGTCACCCAAACCCTGATCGGTTTAGCTAGCGCCTGGGCTCTGGGCATGGCTGTGGGTGGTGGCAGCGCCCTCAAACTAGTCAACAAAATACTTGGCCCTGCCGCGTTGCACGGGCTGGGACGCACGGCTGGCTTGGCGATGCTTGGTGCCGTGGCAGCCGCCTTGGCGGGCAGCGCCCTCAGCGGGGCAATCATCGCCGACCAGGCCGGCGGATTGCTGCGCCCAATTCTGGCTTGCTTAGCCAGCGGGCTGGTGGCATTAGCTTTGGTGGCTGGTCCGGTTGGTTTAGCTGAGCCGCAGCGACCCAGTTGGCGGCCATGGTGAAAGTTTTACTGATATTAGCGGCGGCCGATGGCGGACTGCGCGCCCATGTTCTGCAACTCGCCACAGTTCTGGGGCAAGCTGGGCATCAAGTGGTCCTGGCTGGGCCAGCTGAAACCTTACTCACAGCCGGTATTACCGGTGATGACGCAACTGGACTATACACCACCCATCGCTTGACGGCGCTCAGCCTGATGCAGCTACGGCGGATAGCCCGGCAGGTGGGGGTTGTACACGCCCATGGTTTGAAAGCTGGTGCATTAGCGGTTCTGCTGACCCGGTCAACCCGTGTGGTGGTGACCTTACATAACCGTCCAGTTGGCGGGAAACCGGTTCGTCTAATTGGTTGGTTACTTGCCAAAATAGCTATCCACGCGGACAGCCTGCTGGTGGTTTCAACTGATCTAGGGGACTGGCTCAAACAAATCGGCGCGCGCTCGGTAGAGCGCGCGCTGATCCCGGCACCACCCACCAAAACCACTACTGCCGACACCGCGCAGT
>JAIRPS010000073.1 GCA_031256885.1 Bifidobacteriaceae bacterium
CAAGATCATCGGCTTGCGCCAAGCGTGGGTAGGCTGCCACGCGCATCGGGTCCTCCTTGGGACCTTGAGGTTGATTGGGGGGATGGGTTGCCTGGTTCAGTCTTTAGCCATTTGGGCAATCACTGCGTCAGCGACTTCCCGCATGGTCAGACGTCGATCCATTGAAGTTTTTTGGATCCAACGGAAAGCTTCCGGCTCAGTCAGGTTCATGTGAGTCATCAGCAAGCCCTTGGCACGGTCAACCCGTTTGCGTGTTTCAAACCGGTCATGCAAGTCAGCTACTTGGGTTTCCAATTCACCGATCTCGGCAAAACGGGAAATCGCAATCTCAATGGCAGGCAGCAGATCGGCAGAAGTGAACGGTTTGACAACATAGGCCATAGCCCCCGCGTCGCGGGCGCGTTCAACCAGTTCAGCTTGGGAAAATGCGGTCAACATGACCACTGGTGCGAGGCGGTCGGCGGCAATTTGCTCGGCTGCGGCAATGCCGTCCATGCCAGGCATTTTGACATCCATAACCACCAGATCCGGCTGAAGTTCAGTGGTTAGCCGAACAGCTTCTTGGCCATCCGATGCTTCGCCAACCACCTGGTAACCGGCCTCACGCAGGGTCTCTACGACATCAAGTCTGATCAATGCCTCGTCTTCGGCAACGACCACGCGCCGTCCCGAACCGGGGCCTTGCTCTAAATCACTTGGCGTGTCTTGTGCGGGTATCCTTGAAGAAGTCACACCATGTATCGTAATATCTTCATGCACGCCCTGGTGGCCCAACTGGCAGAGGCGGTCGGCTCAAACCCGGCTCGTTGTGGGTTCGAATCCCACCCAGGGCACAACTACAACCGCTCCGGTTGCTCAATACAGGTGGTTTGACCTGCATTTTTACTCCGCCACAAGGTTCGTGAGCAGAGCGGTGGGACTAAAGACTAAATGCTTGCAGACTTCTTGGCGTGTTGCGCAAGCAAACCCCATCAATCACAGGCGCTAGGCTCAACTCATGGTTGCTTTGGCTGATGTTGTGGCAGTTTTGGAAACTTTTTACCCACCGGAACTAGCTCTTCAATGGGATGCCGTTGGTTTGGTGGTGGGACGCCCTGAACAAACTGTTGAACGTGTTGCACTGGCTGTTGACCCGGTTCGTTCGGCGGTTGACCAGGCTTTAGACTGGGGTGCCGACTTGCTGATTGCGCATCATCCATTGCTCTTGCGACCGGTTCACTCGGTTGCTGCCACCACTTTCAAGGGGGCAATTGTTGATGATTTGATTCGCTCAGGTTGTGCCTTGTTCACTGCTCACACCAACGCGGATTGCGCCATCGGCGGTGTCGCTGACGTTTTTGCTGAGGTGATTGGCCTAACCAAGCTGCGGCCATTAGTGCCGGCGTCATCATCTGTTGATGGCAAACAGGCCGGGCTCGGGCGCCTCGGCGAGTTGATTTACCCAATCACTTTGACTGCTTTGGCTGAGCGAGTGGCTGCTGCATTACCAGCAACCGCCCATGGGCTGCGTATCGCTGGCGATGGTCAAACCCTTGTCCGAACAGTGGCTTTGCTGCCTGGAGCAGGCGATTCACTATTCGAGGAGGTGCGCCAAGCCGGTGTGGATGTATACATCACAGCTGATTTGCGGCATCATCCGGCTAGCGAAGCGCGCGAGGCCGCCCAATTCAACGCCAACAACCGCCCGTTTTTGATTGACCTGCCGCATGCGGCATCGGAATGGCATTGGCTAGCAGATTGCGCTGAACGTTTGACCAACACTTTGGCTGTCGATGGCACTAAGCTGGAGACTCTCGTGATCGAAACGGTGGCCGATCCCTGGAGTGCACAGATCGCCTAGTGGCGTAATGTTAGCTAAGACCCAGGACAAAAAGGAGAGTCAATGACCAAGGCACCAGCAGCCGATCAAATCCGGCTACTTGATGTTCAGACCCTGGACACTCAAATCCAGCAGCATCTACACCGGCGCGGCTCTACGCCCGAGGCGAAGACGCTTGAACAGTTGAAGGCGGACTTAGCTGATGCCGCTGAACAGGCCGGTATCAGCCGAACCGTGGTGGTTGATTTGCGACGCGAACAAACCCGCCTGGAGGATGATTCCGAGAAGGTGCGCAATCGGCAAGTGCGTGACCAGCAACGCCTTGATGAAGGGCATGGTGGGGCTAAAGAACTGCGTGCCTTACAAAGTGAGCTAGAAGCATTAGCTAAACGACGCAACGAGCTTGACGATGCCCTGTTGGTAGTGATGGAACAACTCGAACAAGCCCAAGCAGCAGTTGATCAAGCACAAGCTCACCACAACCAGTTAGCCGAGCAGCGCAATGCCCAGGCCGAAAAACTCGAACGAATTTACGCCGAAATTGACCAGCAAGTGGCTGCCTGGCAAACCGAGCGTGATCAGATAGCCCAAACGCTGAACGACTGCCTAGTGGCCTTATATGAGCGTTTACGGGCCAGTCGTGGCGGCATGGGCGCGGCTGAACTGGTGGCGCGGAGTTGTCAAGGTTGCCGCTTAGAGCTTAACCCAGCTGACCTAGCCGCGATTCGCGCTGCCGAGCCCGATGAAGTAGTGCGCTGCGAAGAATGCAGTCGCATTTTGGTGCGCGGGGAGTCAGCTGGTTTATGAACGACCTGTTTACCCAGGCTGGCTGGGACTTTATGACTGCCTCAGCCAATGCCGACAGCAGTCTTGACCAGCCCACGGTTCCAGTTGGCACTCCGGTGACACCAGTGCGAAAAACCACCAAAGCGCCAGTGCTTGTGATTGAGGCCGATGGCGGTTCGCGCGGTAATCCTGGCCCTGCCGCTTATGGGGTGGTCATCAAAGAGCGGTCAACCATGCGCGTGCGTGCAGCATTTGGTGACTACATTGGCATTGCTACCAACAATGTTGCCGAATACTCCGGTCTGCTTGCCGGAGTTCAGGCCGCTTTGACTTTACGACCAGATGCTAGCCTTGATATTCGCCTCGATTCTCAACTGGTGATTGAGCAAATGAC
Organism: Bifidobacteriaceae bacterium; assembly: GCA_031256885.1. The sequence goes on from JAIRPS010000073.1 coordinate 3,000, forward strand.
AGGCGGATGGAAAATCAAGAGCCCCAGCTTGCGCGTTTTAGCCACACAAGTTTCAGCGGCTCTTGAAGGAGTGACCGCCAGTTTTCGTTGGGTGCCGCGTGCCGCCAACACTCGCGCTGATGCCTTAGCAAACCAAGCAATGGATGCTCGCGCTTTTGTGGGACAGCGCCCCCCAGGGCCAAACAGCGAAACAGCCTGAACAAGCTGCCAGGGACCAGTTGGCCGATACGCCGGGTTCTGTGCCAGGCTGCTCAACCGACAACTGATCGGTGGGCAACCGGCGGCGGCCATCCATCTAGAACGCGCGTTACCGCGCGCCTCAAGCAGCCTACCCGCAGGCTCGGGCGGGCCGCCCTCAAACGCCTGCTGCTTGGCCTTGCTCCGAACGGGGTTTACCAAGCCGTTCAAGTCACCTTGAACGCTGGTGGTCTCTTACACCACCGTTTCACCCTTACCGCACATTTGAAACAAAGTGCGGCGGTTTGTTTTCTGTGGCACTATCCCGCAGGTCACCCTGGGTGGGTGTTACCCACCGTTCTGCCCTGTGGAGCCCGGACGTTCCTCGTTTGGTTGACACCATTTCCGGCATAACCAACCGCGACCGCCTGGCCAACTGGTCCGCTGGCAATCCTACCGGCTGAGTTGACAGCGGACAGGCATGTTTTGTTTTGGCTGTTGGGCAAGCAGTCAGTAGGAGTAGGCAACCGTGAAATGAGCCCAAGCACCACATGGTGTGCCGTAACGGTCTTGGATGTAGCTCAATCCCCAACGTATTTGGGTGGTTGGATCGGTGCGCCACTTACGCCCAGCGCTGGCCATCTTGTGTCCGGGATAAGCTTGCGGAATGCCGTAGGACATTCCTGGTGATCCAGCTTGCACTCGCCAACCAGATTCCCGCTGCCACAGGTTAACCAAACAGCGGTACTGCTTGGCTGATTGGCCGCGTTCAATCAGCAGCAGTTTGGCAATCCGTTTGGCAGCTGCCGGGCTGGTGCCTTTGATCGCTAAACGTTTGCGCCGTGCCGCCAGAATTTTGGCTCGTTTAGCACGTCGTTTAGCCTGAACTTTTTCATCATCAGTGGGCTTTGCATGGTGTGACAGATCAATACTGTGATTGCGAGATTTGCTTGGGATAACACTGTTGTTGACAGCATTGGCAGGCAAGGGGCCTAACAGTAATGCAGTGCTAACCACTGCGACAACCAAGCCAGTATGGGCGGCCTGTTTCACTCAGTTTCCTTCCGTAAGCGGACATTTTGGGGGCGGGGGAAGTCGCCCGGTGCGGTCATCAAGACAGCAAACGGTAATAGAGCATGCCATAAAAATCCCGAAAGGTCACATTTTGGTAACAAGCAACCATTGCTTGGACATCGATTTCACCCCTCTAACCAGGCAGCTTGATAACGCGCAGGCTGTATTGCCAAAACAACAGCGTCAGCAATGTATGTTTACTATGTGAGCAAAAAGATCTACCGCTTCAAGGCTTGGGTGGCAGGCGAGCCTGCCACCGTCACTATCTACTCCAACCGGATTGCCTGGCTGGGGCGAAAAACCTTGTTTCAGCAAGGCAGTGTTGCGGGGGAGTTATCTTGGGCTGATCTGGCAGAAGCCAACTTGGGTTGGGGTAACAAACTGCGACATCGAGTGTCCTTGAAAACTCAGACTGGGAGTCTGTTGAACATTGATTGCAACGCTGTTGACGCAGAGGTGGCTCAGCAAACCGCCCTGGAGCTGGCTGGCTTACCATACAACCCAGCCAAACGCTTGCTTTGTGCCGAGCAATTAGCTGGTTCACCTGCGGCTTTGTTGGCTGAGGCAGCCGCTGCAGATGCCGTTACCGCCCTGCCTGCGCTACCAGTTTCGCCTGCGGAGCAATCAGCTGCCCAGCAACCAGCTACACCGCTTGCAGTGGCTGACCATTTGGCGGCGCTTCACCAAGCGGGGCTGTTGACCCAAAGTGAGCTGGCTGATCTGTTGTCTCGCCAACAAACCCCGCCGCCAATCCAGCCGCACCAATGATTCCGGCAGTGTTGCGCAGTTGTGCGGGGATGATCGGGGGGCGTAGCTTGAGTTGCGGTAAGAAGCGATCATGCTCACGTGAAACCCCGCCACCAACCACAATCAGATCTGGGTGGAAGAGGAAATCAATCACATCGAAGTAGCGTTGCAGACGCCGCGTCCAGGCTCGCCAACCAAGGTTTTCACGGTCTTTGGCGGAGGAGGCTGCGCGTGTTTCGGCATCGT
>JAIRPS010000058.1 GCA_031256885.1 Bifidobacteriaceae bacterium
ACAATTTGGGCGCTAGCTAATGCTTCAGCTAAACCAACCAAGGAGGCGGGTTGATATAAGCTTTCGGAACCCAAAATTGTTTGGGCCACACTAATGGCGGAAGCCAAGCCGGCTTTGACGGAACGCAAAACCAGACCGTTGAAAGCTATTTCGAGCGCGCTAGTGGCGTCATCGACCGCAAATTGGGAGGCTTGCGGGTCATCTGCTACCGGGCGGGCGGTCAGTAAAGTATTGCTCAAGCCCAGCCAACTACTTGGCGTGAACTGGCTGCTGGTGAGCGAATCAGCCACCGCAATCAAGGCCAGCAAAACTGTTTTATCACCGAGTTTATGCACATTGGCGAGCGCATTGAACAGGGCTGTTGCGGCGGCATCGGCCTCAGCTTGGGTGGGGGAGGCGTCCAGCACAGCTTGGGCGGCAGCCAGAGCCTCGGCTAATGCAGTGAGATTGGCACTGACATATTGGTCGGCGGTATCCAAAATTGCTTGAGCTTGTTCAATCAGGGCTTCCAGCACGGAAGTGTTGACGGCTTCAACTAAACCGTCAGCCAACCCGGGCAGTTCAGCCAGTAGGCGGCCAACCACGCTGGCATCAGCTTGCGGATCAGCCAAAGTGTTATGCGCCAAGGTCATGGCAGCATGGAAAACCTGATAGGTGCTGCTGGTCCAACGTGCCGGCACCGCATCGAAAAGATCGTAAACATTGACCATTACGCGCAAACGCAGCAAGTCCAGTGCCGATGCCGGTCCGGTGGCTTGGCTGCGCAGTTCCGCCGTGACTTGCGTTGGATCGGCAGCAGTGTCGTAGATTGACAGGCTCGCTAATGATGCCGATGTCGAAGCCCAGTCGGCAACTTGCAAAGCAAGGTAGCGGGCGCTGCCAGCCACAGCGGTGGTGGCGATGCGTTCGGGGTTGATTTCACCGGCATCGGTCCAGGTCAGGCCGTCTGGGCTGAGCGCTAAGCGGGCGGTAGGCACCTGGCCAATCGCTGTCCAAATCGTTCGCACCTGCCCTAAGGCAACGCTGCTGCCCAGGTCAACAACTATTTTGCCGTCGCTGCGACCGGGCGTCCAGGCGGTACTCGGATCGTCGTCAACCGCAAAGTCAGGATCGCTCATGCCGCTGGGTAAAGGTGAGGTGGGGAAGGTGATTCGCCCAACCGCCCGGTCCACCAGAGGGTAGGGGCGCTGTTCAGGCAGGCTGACGGTTGTGCTTTGACCGGCCGTGACGGTGACAGTTTGGTTGCCTGCTTGCCGGACTATCTGACCGGATTGGTCAAAGCTTAGGCCGGTAACGGTAACTGTGTGGTCTTGGCTGTCACTGGCTGAAAGGCTGACCGTTTGGCCGTTGCTGACTTCCGCAGTCAAGCCGAAGAGATCACTGCCGCTTAGCTCAAAGCGTGGCGCTAAAACATCGGCGCTGGCGCTCGGCAAGCTGATTGCTAGATCGCTACCGCTGCTGGTCAAACTGTTGACACCTTGGTAAACCAGGCGGCTGGCAGTGGCTTGCGGGAGGCTGACAAGACCGTTGATCGCAGTGTTTGACAGGTTGAAAACGGATACAAAACTGTCTGCGTCACTGGCCCGCAAAGCACTGTTGCTGGTGGTGACAGCCGGCCGGGCGGCCAGACTGGCGGCAGTCGCGGCATCGGTTTTGGCGTAGCCTTCCACCAGCAGGTTGGCTGAGCCGGCGGCGGGACCGGCGGACAGGATAATCGAATCAACAGTGCCGGAATGTGAGACCTGAATCGGGTTGCTGGTGCCGCGCCGGACAAAGGAAACCCGGTCATCAATGGTCAGGTAGGGCGAGTCAGATTGGACCAGCCCAGCAAAACCGTAACGCGAAACCGTGGTCCAATCGGTGCCGTTGTCAGAGACTTGGACTAGGTAAGACTGTCCCGCAGCGGTTTCCCAGAAGAGGCGGGCGCGGTCAAATGTGACGCTTTGGCCAAAGTCGATTTGCGCCCAACTGTCGCCGCGCGGCCGGTCGCCGGTACTGACCGCCCAGCGGGTGGCGTATGAGCCGTCATTGAGGTTGGTAATAGCCATGGACGATGACGAAGCATTTGCAGTTGCACCTTTGCTAGCCAGCGCCAGGTTGGCGGTGGCAGCTTGGTTGCGGGCTTCAATCTCAAAGATTGAATAACCGTAGGTTGCATGCCCGAGCGCACCTTGCATGCGTAGGTAGCGCGCAGTTTGTGGCGCAAAAACATGTTCGTCAACTCGGGCTACCCCGCTCAGGCCGTAGGATGCGACGTTTTGCCAGGTGACGCCATCGTTGGAGGTTTGCAAAAGGTAGATCTGGCCGGCGGCCCCTTCCCAATACAGGTCCAGCCTGTCAAAACTGGTGGTGCTGCCAAAATCGACCTGCCACCAGGCATCTTGCACGCGCAGTGGACCGGGCGGCATACCCCAACGGGAGTCGTTGGCGGTGCCGTTGTCAGTAAACAGGCCGTCAACCGCTTTATCAGCGGTTTCATTGGTTGCTGTGTTTTCCACGCTGGCGCTGGCAGTTTTGCCTAAAGCTAAGTTTGTCGGGTCGCTGCCCTGGTAGGCCTCAAATTCCCAAATAGAGTAGGCGTATGTTGCATGGCCTTGAATGCCTTGCATGCGCACATAGCGGGCTTGGGTGCCGGCGGGGAA
>JAIRPS010000031.1 GCA_031256885.1 Bifidobacteriaceae bacterium
AAACTGCCGCGCTTTGCCAAGCGTTCCAAGAAACTGGTTGCGCCATTAGGGCCAGCTGGGTGGACTGCTTCTTACCAGTGGTTGCGCAACGGTAAGGCAATCAAGCAGGCAACGAAACGTGCGTTCAAGGTTAAAAAGGCTGATCGCGGTAAGGCAATACGAGTCAAAGTGACACTAAAACGCTATGGCTACACCACAACCGTGTTGACATCGCAGCGCGTAGAAGCCCGCTAACGCCCCAACACCACACCCCGCGAGTCCACCCCATAAGCGCTGGCCGAGCACCACCCGGGGTCCCCGGCGAGTTTTGCTTGCAAAACTTGTTGGGCTAAGGACCGAGTCAATCTGATCGGACCCACCGGTTGGGCTTGCTGCCCAGCCGGTGGGTCCAATTGTTGCGAGTAAACCTGACCTCTCTTCAGTCAGTGACCGCTGTGTGACGTACCGCTGGAGTAGGCTCGCTGGCGTGATTGACCTTAAACGCTTGCGCGAAGACCCTGAGATGTTCCGTGCCTCACAACGAGCGCGCGGCGAAAACCCAGCCTTAGTTGACGATGTTTTGGCGGCTGACCAGCGACATCGTGCAGCTTTGGCAATTTTTGAAAGCCGCCGTGCTGAACAAAAGGTGCTGGGGCAGCAGGTTGCCAAAGCACCCAAGCAAGCCAAAGCTGAGTTAGTCAACCAAGCCAAAGTTTTCGCCGAATCTGTCAAAACTGCAGGTGTTGACGCTGATGTTGCAGCGGCAGCGGTCAAACAACTTGCTTCAAGTTTGGGAAACTTGGTTGAGCCAGGTGCGCCAAGTGGTGGCGAAGAAGCCTTCCAAGTAATCGAAACACTAGGTGAACCCCGTGATTTCCAGGCTGAAGGTTTCGCGCCGCGAGCCCACGATGAGATTGGTCGGTTGATTGGGGCAATTGACACTGAACGTGGCGCGAAAGTATCTGGTTCGCGTTTCTACTACCTGACTGGTGCGGGAGCACGGTTGGAGTTGGCGTTGCTGCATTTAGCAATGGACCGGGCAATCGCGGCCGGCTTCCAACCGATGATCACACCAACTTTGGTGCGCCCCGAAATAATGGCTGGCACAGGTTTTCTGGGGGCTCACGCCGATGAGATCTACCATTTGCCGGTTGATGATCTTTACCTGACCGGCACATCGGAAGTGGCGTTAGCTGGGTACCATGCGGACGAAATCATTGATCTGAGCGCTGGGCCAAGCCGTTATGCCGGTTTTTCAGCTTGCTACCGCCGGGAGGCTGGTTCGCATGGTCAAGACACTCGGGGAATTTTCCGGGTGCACCAGTTCTACAAGGTTGAAATGTTCAGTTACGCCCGGCCGGAAGAAGCTCATCAGGAACATTTACGTCTACTGGAGTTTGAAAAAGACATGCTCAACCTGGTTGAGCTGCCTTTCCGGGTGATTGATGTGGCTGCCGGTGATTTGGGCAGTTCGGCCGCGCGCAAGTACGACTGCGAAGCCTGGATCCCTTCACAGGGTCGCTACCGGGAGATGACATCAACACCCAATTGCACTGATTTCCAGGCACGGCGTTTAGCTGTGCGTGAACGTGACCCCAACGGTGAGGGGACGCGACCGGTAGCCACCCTCAACGGCACTTTGGCAACAACACGGTGGATTGTCGCAATTTTGGAGAACCACCAATGTTCAGACGGTTCGGTTGAAGTGCCGCAGGCATTGCGACCGTTGGTTGGTATGGCCAAGTTCCCGGTACTGTCCCACAGTAAGGCTGATTAGACGGTGGGATTTGACAAGGCAACCCACCAGCTTCCTGCACCAAATATCAGGCCTGAAGCACGTCCAGTTCACGATCCAACTAAGGCCGGTCTTTTCGCTTTTGATATTGACGGAACGGTAACTGCCTACGGTGATCTGGTTCCGCAACGCACGCGGCAGGCCTTAGCCAGTTTGCGTCAGGCTGGTGTGGCAGTGATACCGGCAACCGGGCGCTCAGTAACCGGTTTGTTAGCAATTGTTGAGCAGTTGGGGCTGCCTGACGGGTGGGCAGTGGTATCGAATGGTTCGCTGATTGGGCGACTTGATTCCGCCAGCCCGCACGGTTTTGTGGCTGAACAACTCGCCCATTTTAACCCCGCACCGCTTGCTCAACGGGTTCGTCAGCTGTACCCCAGCGCCTTGTTCGCCTGCGAGCAAGCCGATGGCGGCTGGTGGGCAACCGGTCAGTTTCCCGAAGGTGAGCTTCACCCACCATTAGCAGTGCGGTCGTTTAGCGAAGTGGTTGGAAGCCCGGTTAATCGCCTGGTGGTGCGAGGGTTAGACATTGAACCGGGTGCTTTAGATGAAATAATGCGGCAAGCGGTAGGGGTAATGGCTGTCACCTACCAAGTTGGCTGGACTGCCTGGGCTGATGTAACACCGCACGGGGTGACCAAAGCCAGCGGTTTAGAAATAGTGCGGCAGCGCTTAGGTATTGCTGCACAACACACGGTGGCGATTGGTGACGGCTCGAATGACGAATCAATGCTGCGGTGGGCGTCGCGTGCGGCAGCGGTTGGTTCAGCTAGTCCATCAGTTCGCCAAGCCGCCACCGAAAACGCTCCCGAACTGGCTGAGCAGCCGGTTGCTTGGCTGGCTGAAAGTGTTCTGAGCGGTCTCACCGGCCAGTAGACGGATGCTAATGATGTTCGCTATGCCCCTGGGGCATGTTGTTTACCACTTTTGGCGTGACTGCCACTAGACTTTCGCAAGTACTGTTGTCGCGTTGTTGACGACAACGTTTGTTGAAGGCCGTCCCCCCCGATGGGCATGACTAGGAAAGGTAGGGGAAGACTCGGTGAGCCAACCCTGGGCTGACCTGGATCATGCGCGCCGCGCTGTCAGTGACCCTGCAACCTCCCCGGCTGATCTGGGAGCTATCGCCCACCAGCACCCGGAACTGCGGGTCAAAGTTGCCTGGCACAATGCTGCTTACCCGGGACTGCTCGAATGGCTGTCAAAATATGGTGGGCCAGGCGTAGCTGCTGCCGTGATTGCCCGGCAAAACACCGACCAAACTTTGCATACACACACCTTAAGTACAAGTTCTAAACCAGCCGAACCCCAACAGTCAAACCCAACACGACCTTCCGTTCTTAGTCGGCTCAGCGCTGAGCGGAAACCAGAGCAAGCTGATCGCACACCAACCGCTGAACAGACGGTCGCTTCCAGCGTGACCACTGAAAACCAACCGCCAGTTGTGCCAGCCATTGCCAAACGCAAACCGATTGAACATGACACCGCCAGTGCGCTTGCCGGCGTGGCTCCGGAAGTGTTTCCGCAAACAGTTCGCTTGGCTGAACCAGCCGCCCCCCCAGCTGAGGCAACCAAGCTGGAAGTGAACAAGCCAGCCGAAAAGCCTGCCACACCGCCGCAAGCCGATAAACAATCCACGGTCACAGAAACTGCCCCGCCAGCAAAGCCAGTTGACAGACCAGCTACCCAGCCACAAACTGCCAAACCATCTGCCGCAACACCGCCGCTACCGCAAGAACCGCTGCCGCTGCCCAAGCCAGTTCAGGAGCAGGCTGCTGCGCCAAAG
>JAIRPS010000177.1 GCA_031256885.1 Bifidobacteriaceae bacterium
CCGCTGGCTTGGTTAGTTTGACAATGATGTGGGCGCGGAACAAGCCGCGCTCAGATAGACGGCTTTGCTGTTTGACCACCAGATTGGCGCCTTTGACTACCGCGATCACCGGCAGTTTAGCTTTGCTGAACCATCTGCCGGTTTTGCCGCGAGCGCCGTTGAATTTTTCGAGCACCAGCACAGCCTTTTTCACTGTTTGGCCTTGGCTGAGCGGTATCACTGCCCGGAAGGATATTTTTTGGCCGGAGCGTAAAACCGTTCGGCTGGCAGTCAATTCTGGCTTGATCACCTGCGTTGCCACTTGGGCTGTTGTTAGACCGGCCGCGTGAGCATTGTGACCAACCCCTGGCGACGCCGCTAACCCGGCTAAGACCAGGAGAAACGCAATAGCTGCTGCCAGGTTTTGGGGCGCTTGCCGAGCGCGCAAGACCAGGCGCGCATCGAGCGCTAATGCGCCAAGTAAACCGATCAACACGGTTAGGCCAAACCACCGTTTGTTGATGAAGTCTTGGCCGCCCAGTAAAGCAAAGGCAACTATCAGAATCAGCATTTTGACAACCCAAACGCCGACCAGCCAGGCTGATTGGACGGCCAGTGTTTTATGCCAGGTTAGCCACATCACCAGCGCGGTGCTGCCGCAAACCAGCAGGGTGACGGCCGCACCGCTGAGGGCTGCCAATAGACCGCCACGACCAACCAGCCAGGCACCTAACCCGGTAAATACGGCCATCACGCTGAGGCACCATAAAGCCAGCTGGGCGGTTAGTTGGCCGAATGAAGGTTGTTTAGACATGATTTGTCCTGTCTGCTGGTTGGGAAGGCTTGACTTGTTGGGAATTGCGGGTTCCGCGCAGCGGCCCCAGAGTTAACAGTAGGGCTACAACCACGCCAATGCCTGCACCAATGGCGACTCGTCGGCCACTCAAACCAACTAGCGCTGCACCAGAAATTGAAACCACAGCTGTCCACAGGTACATGATCAGGACGGCGCGACGGTGGGAATGCCCCAAACGCAACAGTCTGTGGTGTAGGTGCATGCGGTCGGCGCGGAATGGTGAATGGCCTTGGGTGAGCCGACGCAGCGCCGACCAGCCAAAGTCGATCAGTGGTAGAGCAAGCACCCCCAGCGGCAGCAGGATTGGCAGAAAAGCTGGTAGGGCTTGACGCGGATTAGCGGCGGGGTCAATTTGGCCGGTTACCGCAATGGTGCCTGCGGCAAATAGCAAACCCAGCATGTAGGAGCCGGAGTCGCCCATGAATATTTTGGCTGGATGCCAGTTGTGTGGCAAAAACCCGACGGCTGCGCCAACCATTACGGACAGGATCAATGCGGCGAGTGAGGCGTAGGTTTGAGCTTTTGACTCCACCGACAACAAATAGGTGTATACAAAGAATGCGCCGCCACCAATCGCCACCAAACCGGCTGCTAAACCGTCTAAGCCGTCAACAAAATTGACCGCATTGGTTGCCACCACCACCACCAAAATGGTCATCATCAGCGAGAAACGGGCTGATGAGATGGTCAAACCGCCAATTGGGAAGGTAACTAACTGAACGCCTTGCCAGGCCATTAGACCTGCCGCCAAAACTTGACCGGTCAGCTTGGTCAGCCAATCAAGATCCCATAAATCATCTGCTGCGCCCAGTAAACAAACCAATGCGCCAGCCCCCAAGACAGCCCAGGGACCGTGATCACCTGGTAAAAAGACGTGGTCTTTGAAGAATGGCACCCGCCAAGCCACCAGCAGGCCACCGGTTACCCCCACCAGCATTGCTAATCCACCCAGTCGTGGGATCGGTTTGGTGTGTACATCGCGGTCACGAACTGGCGTTAATGCGCCAAGGCGGATTGCTAAACGACGCACCAACGGCACCATTAGAAAGGTGATCAGGGCGCTGAGCGCCGCAATCAGCAGATACAGTTTCATTGGTTGGCACCTCCGTTGGTTTCCCAGCCGAGTTCGGCCTGGCTAATGGCACCAGCCCGCAAAAGGCGCGGTTGCTCTGGGTTTGCCAAATCAACCACTGTGGAGGCTTGACCACCAGGCGCTGGACCAGCCTCCAAAACCAGGTCCACCCGGTTTTTGAGCTGTGCAAAGGCTTGTTCTGCGGTGACGGTTTCCGGTTGTCCGGTCAGATTGGCGGAACTGACCGCCAAGGGGCCGGTCAGGTCAATCAGTGTGCGACATAACTGGTGTTGCGGCAAACGCACCGCAATGGTGCCTGATGTATCTCCCAAATCCCATTCGAGATCAGCAGCCACCGGTAGCACCATAGTCAAAGGTCCCGGCCAAAAAGCCTTGGCTAAACGGCTGGCGATTGGTGACAGTGGTTTTGCTAAAACCGCTAACTGGTCAAGTTGGCTGATCAACACCGGTGAAGGTTTTGCCCGATGCCGTCCCTTGGCAGCCAGCAGATCAGCCACTGCTCCTGGCTTGGCCGGGTTGACGGCCAGGCCGTAAACCGTGTCCGTTGGCAACACCACGAGCCCGCCACTGGCCAGGACCCTGGCAGCCTGACGGCAGGCGGTTGGCCAAGTTGCCGGATCAGTGCAGTTCAACAACTCGGTGCAGCGTTCGCTCTGGCTGCTGCCCAACCAATCGCCAAGACTGGTCACCAGTAAATCACAACTCCTTTTTGTGGCTTGAAGTCAACTGCCGTGCCGTCGCGCGCATACCATGCGCGGCTGGCCAGTAAGGTCCGGCAGTGTGACAATCTCCGTAAAGACTTGACTGGAGCGAACAATAGCGCTTAGTCCTTCAGCTTGGTCTTCGCCATGCTCAACCACAAGGTAACCGCCATTTTTGAGCAGACGCCCAGCCGTGCGCACAATGCCGCTGGGTATTTGTAAACCATGCACGCCACCACCGTATAAGGCCAGTTTCGGCTCCCAGTCGCGTACCTCAGCTGGTTTTGGCGGGTTGCTGGCGCACAGGTATGGCGGGTTGGCAACCACCAGATCAAAACTGCCCGGTGCAAGTTCCGGTAAACAGCCAGTGGCGTCATCGTGCAGCAGCACAGCGCGTTTGCGACCACTGGAAGTGGTGTAGGCAGCCAGGTTGACCGTGGCGCAAGCGATTGCTTTGGCATCTTTTTCAACAGCCACCACGGTCAGGTTGTCTGGCCCTTCGTCAAGTAAGGCGGCAGCAATCGCCCCAGAACCAGCGCAGAGGTCTGCTACCCGTAACCGGTGACCCTGCGGTTGCTCAGCGAGGAAG
>JAIRPS010000222.1 GCA_031256885.1 Bifidobacteriaceae bacterium
ACAGGAACGTGTGGCAATAGACCAGGTCAAAGCCTATTTGGCTGATCACTTGTGAGCTTGCAAATAGGGTCTTTGACCTTAGCTTCGCCATTTGTTCTAGCGCCAATGGCCGGAGTTACCAATGCGGCGTTCCGTTCTTTATGCCGTGGGTATGGGCCTGGTTTGTTTGTCACCGAAATGGTGACTGCTCGCGCTTTGCAGGAAGGCAATGTTAAAACATTACGGATGATTGCTCCGGCAGCCGGCGAGTGGCCGCGTTCTTTACAGCTTTACGGTACTGATCCAGCAACTCTGGCTTGGGCAGTCAATTGGCTGTGTGAGCGCGAACTAGCTGACCATATTGATCTAAATTTTGGTTGCCCTGCCCCGAAAGTGACACGGCGCGGTGGTGGAGCGGCACTCCCATGGAAAACTGAACTATTTAAACAGATTGTCGCCCAGACTGTGGCTGCTGCTGGACGGTATAATGTGCCCCTCACTGTCAAAATGCGCCTTGGTATCGATTCGGAACATTTGACGTATATGCAATGCGGTTTGATAGCTCAAGCCGAAGGTGTGGCGGCCATTACCTTACATGCCCGCACGGCTGCACAAATGTATTCAGGTCAAGCTGATTGGCAGACCATTTCTAAACTCAAACAGCTGGTGTCGCATGTGCCAATAATTGGTAACGGTGATGTGTTCACAGCTCAAGATGCTGAAAAGATGATTACAACAACTGGCTGTGATGGTGTGGCAGTTGGCCGTGGTGTTTTGGGGCGCCCCTGGCTTTTTGCAGAATTAGCCCGGTTGCTGCCAAATCTGATGTCTGCCACCAGTTCAACTACACCTCTTCCAGAGACTACTGATCTAACATTAGGGCAGGTGGTAGCAGTTATTGAACGGCATGCTGAATTATTGGTTGAACATTACCGCCAATCTGACCAATGGGCGCAAAAGATGGCTCGCCGTCCCAGTGTTACCGGTTTTGCGGCTGAACATCAAGCAATCATTGAAATGCGTGGCCAAGTTGCCTACTATTTACGCGGTTTCCCGGTTGGTGGTGCTGTGCGCCACAAACTTGGGTTAGTTAACTCACTAATCGACTTACATGTTCTGCTGACACAGTTACCGGACCAAGCATTGCCGGTTGCCCAAGCGACAGCGCGTCGTGGCCGAGCCGGTCAACCAGCCAAAGTGGCTTTACCAGCTAATTGGTTAGCCAGCCAACAATTGACCGAGCAGCAAACAGGCTTGCTGCATGAACCTGAGATCTCGGCGGCTGGAGGCTGACAGGGGTTGCTGGTACGCTCAAGGCCATGACCGCTGTACCTACTTCAGGTGTTGCTGCCCCTTCCTCGGCAATCAGCCCTGGTGGTTCGAGCAATGATCCGCAAAACCAACTGTGGGAGCGGATTGCACAGGTAACTAACGCTGTGATCAGCAATGTTGCCAGTGTCATCACTGGCAAAGATCCGGCGATCCGTTTGGCGGTGACTGTCTTGTTGGCGGGCGGTCATCTCTTGATTGAAGATGTGCCAGGGGTTGGCAAAACGATGCTGGCGCGCGCACTGGCTGCATCAATCTCCGGCAGTTGTAACCGCATCCAGTTCACCCCGGACATGCTGCCTTCAGATGTTACCGGTGCACCGGTTTTTAATCAGTCAACCAGCAGTTTTACTTTTGAGCGTGGCCCAATTTTTGCCAATATTGTGATTGGTGATGAGATCAACCGGGCCAGCCCGAAAACTCAATCAGCGCTGCTTGAATGCATGGAAGAAGGTCAGGTGACTGTTGACGGTGTGAGTTACCCGCTCTCGCCACCTTTCCATGTCATTGCGACACAAAACCCAATTGACATGGATGGCACTTTTGGGCTGTTGGAAGCCCAACGCGACCGGTTTATGGCCAGGTTGACCATGGGTTATCCCGATGAGTTAGCTGAGCAAGCTTTGGTGCGATCACGCGCCACGGTTGATCCAATCGATAACTTACAGCCGGTGGTTAGTTTGGATTTGATCAGTCAGGTGATTGAACGTTGCCGCCACGTCTATGTGTCAAAGGCGGTGTTGCAATACGCCGTGGCAATCACCCGGGCAACCCGTCAGGTGCCGGCTTTACGTTTGGGGGCTTCGCCACGTGCCGCCATCCATTTAATTGCCGCTGCCAAGGCCTATGCGGCTGGTCTAGGTCGCGGATTCTTGCTGCCCGACGATATTAAACTGCTGGCAGCACCCGTTTTAGCGCATCGTCTTTTGTTGGCTCTGCCCACGCGCGGCCAAGATGTTTCGGCTCAGCTTGCTGAGGTGGTTGGCAGCTTGGTGGCGAGCGTGCCTGTGCCGGTGCCACTGGACCAATGACTGTTGCCGCAGCCGCTAAAACCTCGGGTTGGTCAAACCGGCAACGCCGCCGCTCACGCAGGGCGGGTTTGGCACCCAGACGTTTTGGCTTGACGGCACGCGGTTACGGTTTTGTCCTGTTTGGCCTGTTTTTGCTGTGGCTGACTTGGCGTTATGGGCGCAGCGAAACCTTGGTGACTGCTGTGTTGGTGCTTTTGATGCCAGTATTAGCGGTTCTTGGTGTAGCTTGTTTGCCGCGTCGCCCCCGCTATCTGCGCCATCTACCGAGCGCATTAGTGCAGGTGGGGGAGCGGCTTGAGGTTGTTTTGGAGCCGGGGCCGTGGTCAAGACCGTTAGCTGATCCAATTGTTGATCTCGGTGTTTATGGCGGTCAGACTGCTCGTCCGCGAGCTTGGTTAGCTGGCCGGTCGCAAGCGGTTTTGAGTTATCAGTTGACTCCGGCAAGTCGTGGGCGAATCACGGTGGGGCCAGCATTGTTGCGGCGCGGCGACCCGCTTGGTTTGGCGCGACGGCGCGAACTGGTAGCGCAACCGGTTGAGTTGCTGGTCGCTCCCAGGCGGGTTGAGGTTAGTGCGCCACAAATTGTCCATGAAGGTCATGAACAATCATCGGCACGCATCAACACCCCAAAGGTGCCTGATCCGGCTCAGGTGCGGGCCTATCAATCAGGTGATCCGCGACGCTTGGTGCATTGGCGGGCGACTGCCCGGCGCGGCAAGCTGATGGTGCGTGGTGAAACTACCCGCAATGATGTGGATGTTTGCCTACTGGTTGATAACACTGTCAAGTCTGCACGCCGTTCGCCAGGTGACCAGTCGGCGCAGGGTTGCGAGCAGGCGATTGCTGTTGCGGCAGCCTTAGGGCGGGTTTATTTACGTCGCGGACACCGCCTGCTTCTTTGCTCAACTGCTGGTCAGTCGGCCGTTTTTGAGGCCGATGGCGGAACTGACGCATATCTTCAGTATTTAGCTGAGCTGCCGTTAGCTAAGGCCGATGCCGCCGCCTGGTTAGCGCCTTTGACTCAGCTGATCTGCCAAAACGATTCGGTTTTTGCGGCGATAGCGCTATTGGCTGAGCTTGATCAGCAGCGTCAAACGGCTTTAGGCGAGGTAGCTGGAGCCTGTGAATGGTCGTGGCTGTGGTTGGCACCGGGTGGCTTGGCATCAACCAAAGCAGCTGCGTTGAGCAGTTCGCCGCCGCTGACGAACTGGCCTGCCGGCTGGTTAACTGCGGCTTTCGCGGAATATTTACCTGGTGAGGCGTTGACTGATACACCGCCGGTGTGGGGTGTGGTTGATGGCTAAACCGGTTTTAGCGTTACGCGGGCTGTTGGTCACTTGGGTGTTGATGTTTTTGGTTGCCACCTTGGGATGGGCGATGACAGGGGTCTTTGCTGGTCAGGCTTGGCGTATCTATTTTGCTGGGCCAGGCATTGGCATGTGTGCTTTGTTGGGTATTTTGCGTCTGTGTGGGGTGCCGCGTCTGCTGGTGCCGTTGGCTGGTTTGGTGGCCATGCTGTTTTTGGCTACCGCTTTGTTTGATGGCAATACTTCGGTGGGTGGTTGGCTGCCAACTGGCCAAACTTTGGCGCATTGGAGCGACTTGTTTGCTCAGGCCAATGATTTGATTGTCGAAGCTTCCTCACCTGCCCCGTTCAGTGGGGCAATGGCTTTTGTGACAGCGATCGGTGTTTGCTTGCTGGCGGTGGTTTTGGATTTGTTGGCGCTTGGTTTTGGCGTGCCAGCATTGGCTGGTTTGGTGGCTTTGGCTGCTTTGGTGATTCCTGCGGGTGTGGTGCCTGAGGGTTTGAGCTTTGCAGCGGTGGCAATGGTTGGCGTGGCGGTTGGTTTGCTGTGCTGGTCTGGCACCCGTCCGCTGCCTTTACCGTGGGCGTTGCCTTCTGCCCGCCGCCCGGGCGTAAGTGGTAGGCGTCGCCGCCGCGCCGCGCTGGCGCGCGGCGCGGCGGTGGTCACGGTGGTGACTGTGGCAGCTGCGGGGTCTTGGTGGTTGGCTGGACAAGTGCCCGGTTTGACTCATGGGCCTTTGGTGGATGCTTTACCGAAGGTCATGATTTTTGCTAATGGGCCTGATCCTTTGGTTGATTTGGGGGAGGATTTGACTGAACGTACCCGTAAAAAGGCTTTGACGGTGACAACTGATCGTCAGTTTGCGCCACCGTATTTACGGATGATGACGGTTGATGATTTCAGTGGGGATCAGTGGACGCATTTGCCGGAAACCGTCCCGTCGGTCGCTCAAGCGACCGACGGTAGTTTGCAGTTACCGTCACGGTTTCCACCAGGTTTGTTGGGTTTGCGGCAAGACCAAACCATGACGATTGATGTTTCCGATATGCAGTCAGCCTGGTTGCCGGTGCCGGAGTATCCAACTGATGTGCGCGGGTTGTCTGGTCAGTGGCAAGCGCAGGCTTCGGATGGCACTATTCGCGCTGATCGCTCGCAAACACGCGGCCAACGTTTCAACGTTTTGACTGGTCAGTTAGACCGTGAGGCTTTTGATGCGGTGGTGCGCATGGTGTTACCGGAAAGGATTGGTGTAGAGCTTTCGCAGTCGCGTGAATTGCATTGCGGTGGGCCATTGTTGGATGAGGTGGAGGGGTGGACTAGCCAGACACCGGTGATCCCCGAAGAGGTGCAGCCGTATTTGGCTTTGCCGGATGATTTACCGGAGTTGATTAGGCAGAGCGCTGAGGAGGCACGTTGGCTAAATTTTGGGGGGTTGGACTGGCCGGTGCAGATTGCGGCGGATTGTCAGATCTATCAGGCCTATGCTTTGCAGGATTATTTTCGCAATCCGCAGCGGTTTGTCTATTCAACTTCTTTACCGGATGATCAGGGGTTTAACAATGGTGGCAGCCAAGCGGTGGCGGCTTTTTTGCGGGCTGGTTCAGGCTATTGTGTGCAATTTGCTTCAGCGATGGCTTTGATGGCTCGGCTGCTCGGCATACCGGCTCGTGTAGCTTTAGGGTTTGCGCCAGCTGATCAGGCAGAACAAACCAATGATGGGCGTGTTATATACACATACACTACACGTGATTTACATGCTTGGCCAGAACTATACATTCCCAACTTAGGCTGGCTCAGTTTTGAACCAACACCCGGGCGGGGCGTCACCGAAACCCCCAGCAACAACCCGCCCGCCCTGCCATCGAATGATCC
>JAIRPS010000038.1 GCA_031256885.1 Bifidobacteriaceae bacterium
CTTTGCCGATCAGTTTTTCAGCCCCTGGCTGGTCAAGAATCACCCGTGAATCGGTTTGCGAAGATGTTTCAAAAGCCAGGCGGGAAGGAATATTTGCTTTGATCACGCCAGTTACCACATCAACACTCGGCCGCTGCGTAGCCACCACCAGGTGTATGCCGGCGGCTCGCGCTAACTGCGTAATCCGTTGCACCGAAGCCTCGACATCACGTGGCGCAACCATCATCAAATCAGCTAGCTCATCCACCACTACCAGCAGGTACGGGTAGGGCCGCAAACGTCGCTGCGAACCAGGTGGCACGGTTAGTGAACCGCGCTGCACCGCTCGGTTGAAATCGTCAATGTGGCGCAAGCCGAAAGCGTGTAAATCGTCGTAGCGCACATCCATTTCACGAACCACCCAGTCGAGAGCTTCGGCAGCTTTTTTCGGGTTGGTGATGATTGGTGTGATCAAATGACCAATGCCTTCATACATGGTCAGTTCAACCCGCTTCGGGTCAATCAGCACCATCCGGACTTCATCTGGGGTAGCACGCATCAGTACTGAAACAATCAGTGAGTTGATGAAAGATGATTTACCAGAGCCGGTAGCCCCCCCCACCAGCAAGTGCGGCATATTGGCAATATCGGCCAAAACATGGCTGCCTTCAACATCTTTACCTAAACCAATCAGCAGCGGTTTGGGGTCGCGCGCCGCCTTGGCGCTGCGCAACACATCCCCCAATGCCACTGTTTCTCGGTCATCATTGGGAATTTCAATACCAATTGCTGATTTACCGGGGATTGGCGAAATAATCCGGACATCCGGGCTGGCCACCGCGTAAGCAATGTTGCGCGATAGCTGAGTGATCCGTTCAACCTTCACACCAGGGCCAAGTTCCACCTCATACTGGGTGACCGTGGGACCGCGCGAATAGCCCGTGACCTCTGCATCAACCGTAAATTCGGTGAATACTTTGGTCAAAGCTTGGACAATCCGCTGATTGGTGCCCGATGCCGTTTTCGCTTTTACGCCATGTGAAAGGACTTCAAGATCAGGTAGTTCAAACACAATCTCACCGTCCAGCACACCTTGCGTTCCCGCAGTTGTTTGGCGAGGCAACACCACCGGAGCTAAGCCATCACGGGCTGGTTCAACCGGTTCAGCCGGTTCACGGTCAGGCTGCTTGGCGATAGTTGGCTCGGCTGCGGCACTGTCTGGCTGGAGGTTTTCCACCACAGTCGGTTCAGCAATAACTGGTGGCTGATCAAGCAAAGCAGTGCTGTCATCACCCCAAGGCGCGTATTGGTTGGTGTTGCTTGGCTGACGGCGCGTCTTTGGTAACGGGCTGCGCGCGGCTTGATCGCCATCGTACTGGTCAAGCTGCACTTCACGGCTGGTTGGAGCGGCAAAACCAAGTGCTAACCGGGCTTGGCAAAAGCGTGCCGGGATTTGACGTAAAGGCGTATTGGTTACCAATAAGGTGCCGTACAACGCCAGGAGCACCAGAATCACGGCGGTGACTGGGCGGTTCAGCAGGTGGCTGAGCGGCGCGCCAGCCACCCAGCCAAGTAAACCGCCGGCTTGCCGTAAAGCCTGCCAACCATCGGCTGTGGCTGAAGGTAAACCTTTGGCAATCTCAGCCAACCCGCCAAAAGCGATCGCTAAAAACACAATGCCAAAGCTCAAACGCCCGGTGCGCGTTGTCTGTTCGGGGCTGCGAATAAAACGCACCGCCAGGACTGCCAAAGCCAGCGGTAAGGCTTTACCTAACACACCAACTGCACCATCAACTACCCAGGAGACTGCTCTGCCAGCTGGGCCAGCCAAATTGAACCATTCGCGGGCAGCCACCACCACGGTTAGAGCAATCAGCAGTAAAGCAATGCCGTCGCGCCGATGCTCCGGTTCGATTTGCCGCGCACCCGCACCGATACGCCTGCCCAGCCCACCAATCAAGTGAGCTAAACCCATCCAGACAGCTTTGAGGGCGCGCAATGGCCAAGGTAGGTGATGGGGTGTTGGTGCGGTGCCAGCAACAGTGGTTTTGGCCGGCGGGCGCGCCACAGTTGTTGGAGCGGTCGGTCTACGCGGTGGCACTAAGCCAGCCTACCTTCAGGCACTGTCAGCTTTGGCTAAGCTGACCGGTCGGTCGTGTTATACCGCAACAACCACCGGGATAACCATGGGGCGGCGGCGGAGTTTGGAAGATGCCCAGCGGCCAACTACCCGGCGCATCACCTGCTGTAATTGCTGAATGTCAACGGCACCGTCAAGCATCGCCTGTTCAAGAGCTTGAGTGACATCTGGTAGCACACCAGCCATCACGTCATCGGATTCCGCCACACCACGGGCAGTAACGGTTGGACCGGCCACAACAGTGCCTTCAGTTGCGTCAATCACAGCGAATACGGAAACAAAACCTTCGTCACCAAGAATGCGCCGATCTTTCAGTTCAGCTTCGGTTAACTCGCCTACCGAAGCACCATCGACATACACCAAACCGACTGGTACGGCACCAACTGCAGTGGCTTGCTGATCGCGCAGATCAACCACCACACCATTGTCCGCTAAGACCACCCGCTCCGGGGCAAGCCCAGTACTGATCGCCAAAGCGCCACAGGCTACCTGGTGACGCGCCTCACCATGCACTGGTAAAACATTGGCCGGGCGAACCACATTCACCAGGTAAAGCAACTCCCCCGCCGCCGCATGACCGGAAACATGGACCTTGGCATTGCCACGGTGCACCACTTTGGCACCGAGCCGCGTTAGACCATTAATAATGCGGTGTACCGAGTTTTCATTACCGGGGATCAATGAGGAAGCCAACACCACTGTGTCGCCGGGGCCAACCAGAATTTTGTGATCACCATTGGCAATCC
>JAIRPS010000160.1 GCA_031256885.1 Bifidobacteriaceae bacterium
CCAGCTGGCGTAGTTTCAGCCAACGGTCTGCGCGTTGCGTCACAAACGCCTCAAGGTCCACAAGACGCTACTGTGCCATATATGACCAACTCACCGCCAACTGCACCGCCTAATCGGTCAGTTGACGAACAAATCCTCACCGGTGAAGCAGTCGCGCTTGACTTGGGGGCTGCCAGCTTCCTTTCCCGGCTGCTTGGCGGGTTGATTGACTTGCTGGCAACCGCTCTCGTGGTGTGGCTGATTGCCTGGATTAGCGCCAAATTTTTGTTCCCAAGCAACTTAGCTGCTAAGCGCGCTGGTTTTGTTGTGCTGTTTGTGTTGTTGACTTTGGGGATACCAACGCTGGTTGAAGGTCTTTCGCATGGTCTTTCGCTTGGCAAACTGGTGGCTGGTTACCGCATTGTCCGTGACGATGGCGCACCGCCCACGGGACGTGCCGCTTTCACGCGCGCCTTGATCGGTTTGGCGGAGATTTGGCTCAGCTTGGGCGGTTTGGCCGTGGTTACCATGCTGTTTAACAATCGCAGCAAACGGCTTGGCGATTATCTGGCAGGCACCCGGGCGGTGCGTCAACGCGGTCAGTTCGCTCCACCAAAACCAATCATCATGCCCGCCGAATTGGCTAACTGGGCGGCGCGGGCGGACATTGGCCAGGTCGATGATGTATTAGCCTTGCGGGCACGGATTTTACTGACTCGTTGGCAGCAGCTCTCACCAGCCAGTCAGGTGCATCATAGTTTGTTCTTGGCCGAACAAATTGGGCAAGTAGTTGCACCTGCTCCCCCACCCGGCACTGATCCAATGCACTATTTAGCAGCAGTTTTAGCTGAAAGACGCAACCGTCAAATCGCTCAAGATAAAATCACTGCGCCAACTAGCCAGCAGATCAGCGCCGCCACCAAACGCCTTGGTTACGGTTTTGATGAAGCGGTTTAGTAACGGTAGTCGTCCGGTTTGAATGGACCGTCCAAACTGATCCCAAGGTAATCAGCTTGCTGCTGAGTTAACCTGGTCAGTTTGGCTCCAAGTGGCGCTAAATGGTAGCTGGCAACTTGCTCGTCCAGACGTTTCGGTAGGCGGTACACCTGGTTTGCGAAAGCCCCGGCGGTGGCTGTGTGTAGTTCAATCTGCGCTAACACCTGATTGGTGAACGAAGTAGACATCACAAATGAGGGATGTCCGGTGGCGTTACCTAAGTTCAACAAGCGGCCTACACTGAGTACCAAAATGCGGTGACCGTCCGGAAAAACCCACTGGTCAACCTGATCTTTAATCGGTCTGTGCTGTATGCCCGGGTGGCTGGTCAGGGCGGCCATATCAATTTCGTTATCAAAATGACCAATGTTGCCCACCACTGCATGGTCTTTCATCGCCAACATGTGTTCCAGTCGAATCACCGCACAGTTACCAGTGGCTGTGATGAAAAAATCAGCCTGACTGACAACATCCTCAACCTGCACCACTGCAAAACCGTCCATCGCAGCCTGCAGGGCACAGATTGGATCAATCTCACTAATCACCACGCGCGCCCCTTGGCCAGCCATGGCGGCAGCAGCCCCCTTACCGACATCACCATATCCGCAGATCAACACGAGTTTTCCACCGATCAGCAGGTCGGTTGCGCGCATCAAACCATCCGGTAGCGAATGGCGAATACCGTAACGGTTATCAAACTTTGATTTGGTGACGGCATCATTGACATCAATGGCTGGGAACCGTAAATGACCGGAGTTAGCCCGTTGCCGTAAACGCATCACCCCGGTGGTGGTTTCTTCGCTAATTCCGCGCAGGTTTTGGGCAATGCGCTGCCATTGGCCGCTTGCCTGCTGAACGATTTGGCGCACCGTTTCGATTTCCGGGTTCGGTGAATCGGTGGCTGGCAAACTGCCAGCTGTATCATGGTCAAGCCCTTGGTGCAGCAGCAAAGTCGCGTCACCGCCATCGTCAATCAAGCCAGTGGGGCCGCTGTTTGGCCAATCTAAAGCCTGAAATGTGCAACGCCAATAATCGGCTAAAGATTGGCCTTTCCAAGCGAAGACAGGCGGGCCAGCTGGTTTGTCAAGGCTGCCTTGGCGGCCAACAACCACGGCAGCGGCAGCAGCATCTTGGGTTGAGAAAATATTGCAGGAAGCCCATCGGACAGCCGCCCCGAGGTCCAGCAATGTTTCAATCAGCACGGCGGTTTGCACAGTCATATGCAACGAACCGGTGATTTGCGCACCAGCTAAAACCTGAGAGCCAGCATATTGCTCACGCAAAGCCATCAAACCAGGCATTTCAGCTTCAGCTAGCTCAATTTGCAATCGGCCAGCGGCTGCTAAAGATAAATCTGCCACCTCGTAACAACCAGCCAACTGATCGCGTGGCACGGCCGGTTTACTCATCAGTCGCCGCCAAATCATCAAGTAAAGCCAGCAAACCGTCACGAACCTTGACCATCACATCAAAATCGGCGGCTTCGACGTTCAGGCGAAGTAGTGGTTCAGTGTTGGAACCGCGCACATTAGCCCACCAGCGAGGCGAAGCATCCCAATGGTCAATTGTCAGACCATCCAAATCATCTAAACCAATCGCCCCAGCGGCCGCATCGGCAGTGTAAGCCTCGCGCACTTTCGCCAAGGTTTGAGCCACATCAGCGACTTGGCGGTTCAACTCACCTGAAGCATGGTACGGCTGATAGATCTCAGCAAGTTCACTCATTGGCTTAGCCGACTGGTCAAGCGCCGCAATCAGATGCATAGCCGCTAACAGGCCGGTGTCTGCATAAAAGAAGTCACGGAAGTAATAAT
>JAIRPS010000161.1 GCA_031256885.1 Bifidobacteriaceae bacterium
TTGACAAACTGCCCAAACCGGCTGGTCAGCAGCCAAATTTGGCAGCCTTCCCACAGGCGGCCAGCGGCTCGCCAAGTCTTGCTGGCAGCTCCAATAGTCAGGTTGTCGGGGAGTTGTGCCGGTGAACTCACCAGGTAATAGTACGACTTAGTGACATAGTGGAGCACATGACTAATGCTCGGCGTCGGCTCAAATCGCCTAAACCTGTTTCAGCTAGTGCTGCTGTGGCGGCCACAAATGTCAGCCCAGCCAACCCAGCCGATCAGTTGGATCATGATTGTTGGCCTGATCATGGCTTGATTGCTTTGGCTGCTACGCCGCTTGGTAATGATCTGGATGCCTCAATGCGCCTCAAAATGTGGCTGGCTCACGCCGATTTGATTGCCGCTGAAGACACGCGGCGGGTGCATGGTTTAGCTCGACGGCTGGGTATCAGCATGCGCGGCCAGGTGGTTTCCAATTATGAAGCAAATGAGACGGCGCGGGCCAGTTGGCTGGTTGAGCGCGCCAAGCAAGGTGCGCGCGTTTTGGTGGTGTCCGATGCCGGTATGCCGGTGGTCAGTGATCCCGGTTTTGTGGTGGCTCGGCTGGCGGCCAGCCAAAATGTACAGCTGACTTGTTTGCCGGGACCTTCAGCTGTTTTGGCTGCTTTGGCGGTTTCTGGTTTACCAGCGGATCGTTTTTGTTTTGAAGGGTTTTGGCCAAGGCGTGGCCAAACCACGCGGCTTACTGAGCTGGCGGGTGAGCGCCGTACCATGATTTTTTTTGTGCCCGCGCGGCGGTTGGCAGTGACTTTGGCGGCCATGGCCGAGGCTTGGGGTGTTGATAGGCCTGCCGTGGTGGCGCGTGAGTTAACCAAAACTCATGAAGCAGTGCAACGCGGCAGTTTGAGCGAGTTGGCGGATTGGGCAAGTGAGACAGCAGTTTTGGGTGAGGTTACTTTGGTGGTTGCTGGGGTTGGGCGGCGGGTTGCCACAAGTCAGTGATGGCAATGCCAAAATGTTTGAGCAGGTTACGTAGCAGCGGTAAGGATAAACCGATCACACCATGATGATCACCAATCACTCCGCGTATGAACGGTCCGCCTAAACCGTCAATGGTGAAAGCACCAGCTACCGCTAAGGGTTCGCCGGTGGCCACATAAGCATCAATTTCGGAATCGGTCAGGTCAGCGAATTGCACCACGGTGGATGAGGCTGCGCCGGTTTGCGCGCCGTCCGGTTCGCATAACCAATGGCCGGTGTGTAGGGTGGCGTTGCGACCGGATTGTTGACGAATCCGTTGTTTGGCTTGTTGGGGGTCGCTTGGTTTGCCAACTACTTGGCCGTCCAGTTCGAGCATTGAGTCGCAACCCAAAACCAGGCGACGCACCCTGGCGGTTGGTTCGCTCAGTGCAACCGGGTCAGTTGCAGCCAAATCTGTTTTGGTCATTGCCGCTGCTACTGCCTGAGCTTTGGCTTTAGCTAAAACAACGACTTGGTCAACTGGGCTGAGGTTTGGTTGGTTGGCCAGTGCTGCGGCCAAAACCGCTGGTTCGTCAATATCAGCCACCCTTACTGTGGGGTTTATCCCAGCAGCCCGCAAGGTTGCCAAGCGGGCTGGTGAAGCTGAAGCAAGGATCAGCTTAACCTGCAAAAGGTTCAACCGCCTCAATGGTCACTTCAAACCGCTTGCCATTAGGTGCCGTGTATTGGCGCGTTTGGCCTGGTAAAGCCCCTAAAATTGCGGCGCCGAGCGGGGAACGCTCGGAATACACATCAAGGTCTGTGGTGGCGCCGGCTTCCCGTGAACCCAATAAAAATCGCATCGCATTACCGCTCATGGTGGCGCTGACCACCATTCCGGGGGCTACCACCGTACTGTTGGTCGGTGTTTCACCAACCTGCGCATGTTCCAGTAAGGCTTTCAGCTGCGCAATGCGGCCTTCCATTTTGGCTTGCTCTTCTCGAGCCGCATGGTAGCCACCGTTTTCTTTGAGATCACCTTCAGCTCGGGCGGCCTCGATCCGGCCGACTACTTCAGCGCGACCGGCAGTTGAAAGATGCTCCAACTCTGCTGTCAGCCGGTCGAAAGCGGCCTGCGTTAACCAGGTGGTTGATTCGTTCTCCAAAATCTCTACTCCAAATGTTTTCCAAGGTCAGCACATCACCAGCCTTTCACAGCTGTTTGGTGATCCGGTCATGTCAAGGCACGGCAACACTGGTTGGTAGCAAACACATCAGCTTGCCAACCAAAGTCCTGAAGCTAGCGACAGTACCACCGGAATCAGGCCGAGCGCCACAAAAGCTGGCAAATAGCACAATCCCAATGGCAACATCAGGGTAACCGACAAACGCCCGGCTGCTTGAATTGCTTGACGTTTTGCTCGCCGTCGCAGCCGAGCTGTTAAACCAATCAGCAAGGGCGCGCCAGCCGCACCATGGCACCATGCTAAACGCAGCACTTGACGCACCTGCTGAACGATTTCTGCCTGTTCAGGTGGGTAATTTGCCCATGCCTGTTGCCAGGAATGTCCCTGTGCAAGT
>JAIRPS010000104.1 GCA_031256885.1 Bifidobacteriaceae bacterium
CACCTTGCGAACCAGTTGAAACAAACACCACCTGATCACGTGGTAAGGCATCGGCTGTTTTGAGATCGACAATGACACCCGGTGCGGCCGACAAAAAACCCAAATCTTGGGCAATTGTCATGTTGCGAATCATTGACCGGCCAGCAAAAGCAACATGCCGCCCATGCACAGCAGCGGCATCCAATACTTGCTGAACGCGGTGCACGTGAGAGGAGAAACAGGCGACCAGAATCAAGCCAGCTGCATTAGCAAAAACCGAGTCAAGAACCGGACCAATCTCCCGCTCAGAGGCTAAAAACCCAGGCACCTCAGCATTCGTTGAATCAACCATGAGCAGGTCAACTCCCTGTTCGCCGAGCCGCCCAAAAGCTCGTAAATCGGTGATCCGACCATCTAACGGCAGTTGATCCATTTTGAAATCACCCGTATGTAAAACCGTGCCGGCAGGGGTATGCACAGCGACAGCTAAAGCATCAGGGATGGAATGTGTGACCGCCACAAACTCGCAGTCAAAAGGACCAAGCGTTTCGCGCTGGCCATCAGCCACCGCCAAACAGAAAGGACGAATCCCATGTTCACGTAACTTAGCTTCGGTGAAAGCCAAGGTCAGTTGCGAACCGATCAAAGGGATGTCCGGTTTGATGCGCAGCAAGTATGGCACAGCACCAATATGATCCTCATGACCGTGGGTCAGCACCAGTGCCACAACGTCATCGAGCCGGTCACGAATTGGCGTAAAATCCGGCAGAATCAAATCAACGCCCGGCTGACTCTCTTCAGGAAAAAGTACCCCACAGTCAATCAGCAAAAGGCGTCCACCGAATTCGAGAGCAGCCATGTTGCGCCCCACCTCGCCAAGACCACCGAGCGCAACAACCCGTAAGGTCCCAGCCGGCAAAGGCGGCGGGGCCGGCAAGCGGGCAGCGATTTGCCGGGTCAAAAACTAGCCTCCACCATACAAACCAGCATTGATCAGCGCCTCACGCACCTCACCAACCTGCGGTTCAGTCGCTGGAAAAACCGGCAAGCGGGTTGTCCGGTTAGGACACATCCCCACTACCTGGAGAGCTGCTTTGACCATTGGCGCACCCTGACCGCCGCCCATGATTGCGTCAATCACTGGCATGACCTGCCCAAATATGGCGCGAGCGCGCGGTAAATCACCGGCATCAATTGTTTGGGCTAAACGTGCCCAAGCCTGACCTGTGACATGGCCAACTGTTGAAATAACACCGCAAGCACCCTGCGCCAATAAGGCGAAGTTCAATGCGTCATCACCGGAATACCAGGCCAAGCCGGTGCGTTGCTGCAACCGCCAAGCCCGAGCGACATCACCAACCGCATCCTTAACCGCAACAATCTGCTGATGAGCAGCTAGTTTGTCCCAAGTACTATCTTCAATACGCACACCGGTGCGACCGGGGATGTCGTAAACAATTACCGGCAAATCAGTGGCATCGGCCACACGCATGTAATGCTGCACCAAACCTTCTTGCGAAGGACGCGAGTAGTACGGCGTCACCACCAATAAGCCATGGGCACCCGCCTGAGCTGCTTCCCGCGCTAAATGCACAGAATGAGCCGTATTATTAGTGCCCACACCAGCCACAATGTATGCCTGACCAGCAGTTGCCCCGGCAGCACAACGCAACAGTTCAGTCTTTTCGGCATCGGAAGTTGTAGCTGCTTCACCAGTGGTGCCGTTAATCACCAGACCATGGTTGCCGTGCTCAACTAGATAAGCCGCTAAGCGCGCAGCTGTAGCCAAGTCAAGTGCGCCATCGTCGGTAAAGGGGGTGACCATGGCGGTCAGGGCAGCACCAAAGGGACGCTGAAGATTGGTCATAGCGACAAACCTACTGATAGTTCGGTTGAGCGCAACGCGGCGCGCCCTACTTTGTGGAGTCGGTCTGATCTTGCGCTGAAGTGGTGGCTTCACTCACCTCAACCGAGGTGGTTTCACCACCAAGGTCAGCAGCATCATCGGATGTGTCGATCTCGTCCGAAGCGACCGTAGCTGTCTGCGGTTTATCAGCAGTCGAGGCTTTGGCTGCCGGGCTGGTACTGCGTTTTGGCTGTACCGGCTCAAGCACCAGTTCAATCACCGCCATCTCAGCGGCATCACCCTGGCGTTGACCAATCCGCGTAATCCTGGTGTAGCCACCAGGCCGGTCAGCCATTTGTGGAGCAATCACCGCAAACAGCTCATGAACTGCGCTTTTATCACGAATCACGCGCATCACACGACGCCGCGCATGCAGATCGCCGCGCTTGCCAAAGGTGATCAAACGCTCAGCGTAGGGCCGTAGGCGTTTTGCCTTGGTGATTGTGGTGGTGATGCGCTTGTGCATAAAAAGGCTGGTGGCCAGGCCGGCCAGGATCAACCGCTCATGCGCTGGCCCACCGCCAAGCCTGGGACCTTTTGCTGGCTTTACCCTGGGTCTACTGCTCCTTCTTTAGTGGCTTTCCGGTGGCGATCAGTACGTTGGATCGCTGATGAACTCGGGTGCGGCACTCACTGGTGTCGGCTCAAAGTCAATCGGTGCGTCTTTCAAACCCAAGCCCATGGCTTGAAGCTTCTCCCGCACCTCGTTAATCGATTTACTGCCAAAGTTGCGAATGTCAAGCAGGTCCGCTTCAGAGCGAGTAACCAACTCACCAACCGTGTGAATACCTTCACGTTTGAGGCAGTTGTACGACCGGATTGACAAATCCAACTCTTCAATAGGTAAGGCCAGGTCAGCCGCTAGGGCTGCATCGGTTGGCGAAGGGCCAATCTCAATGCCTTCGGCTTCAGCATTCAGTTCACGGGCCAAACCGAACAGTTCAACCAGAGTTGAACCAGCTGAGGCCAGGGCGTCACGCGGGCTGATTGACCGTTTAGTTTCAATATCAACAATCAAACGGTCAAAGTCAGTGCGTTCACCGGCCCGTGTGGCCTCAACCTGGTAGGTGACTTTGAGCACCGGCGAGTAGATTGAGTCAATTGGAATAACGCCAATCGCAGCATCAGAATTCTTGTTCTGAACTGCGGAAACATAGCCGCGGCCACGTTCCACGGTCAGTTCAACCTCAAGCTTGCCTTTGTCATTAATGGTGGCCAAGTGCAGTTCCGGGTTGTGAATCTCAACACCGGCTGGCGGGGCGACGTCAGCACCGGTCACCAGTCCGGGACCCTGCTTACGCAAGTACATCAGTACTGGCTCGTCGTGTTCGGAGGAAACTACCAAGTTTTTCAAGGCAAGGATCAGTTCGGTGACATCTTGCTTGACACCCGGCAGTGTTGAAAACTCGTGGAGCACACCATCAATCCGAATTGAGGTGACAGCCGCACCGGGAATTGATGACAGTAAGGTGCGGCGCAACGAGTTGCCTAGGGTGTAGCCAAAACCAGGCTCAAGCGGTTCAATGACAAAACGGGAGCGGAAATCAGCGACCTGCTCCTCAGTCAGGGTTGGACGTTGTGCAATCAGCACGTGGGGTCTTCCTTTCGGTCACCAGGTGCCCACTATTTGACACCTGACATCTAGTTTTGGCGTCGGAAAAATCCGACTGTCTAACTGGCTTAGCGAACCTTACCAGACGCTGGGCTAGCCGTGGCGATGTTCGGCAACTCGACATGTCATAACAAACACGCTGGCTGCCGCGACTAACCACCGAACAGTCAAACGATCAGTCTGTCTGCTCAACAGCATTGCTGGTGGATCAGTTGGCTGCCGCTAAACGCGCCGCCGCTTCGGTGGGCGGCAACCGTTGTGCGCTTGTGGGGTAACGTCGCTGATTGAGCCAACCTCTAAACCGGCAGCTTGGAGCGACCGGATGGCTGTCTCACGACCGGAACCCGGCCCTTTGACAAACACTTCAACCTTTTTCACACCATGTTCCTGGGCTTGCCGAGCGGCTTGCTCAGCGGCCAGCTGGGCGGCAAAAGGTGTCGACTTACGCG
>JAIRPS010000165.1 GCA_031256885.1 Bifidobacteriaceae bacterium
GCTCAGCAAGCCAATCGCCCCAAGTGTTCCGCTAACCAGAACTTTGGCTTGCCCTGGCGTTAAATCTTTGCCCGATGCCGCCGAACTGCTTGTCGCTAAACCTCGCCACAGCCGCCAACCGCTGCGAAAACAGCCGACAGATAAAGCCCGCAGCAGCCAGTAGCCGCCCTGCACAATCAAGTGGTTTTGCTGGTAGGAGGTGGTTAGTTTGGCAAGATGAACCAGGTAACCCGCAAAACCGAAAACGGCAGCTAAGGCTTGACCAATCATTAGGCCGAACGGCTGGCGCAACCTTCGCGGTAATCGTTGCAAGCAAGCTAAACCAAGACCTGCTAAAACCAATGAACCAACCGCTAAACCACCTTGCACAGCCAAACGGCCAAACCAAGGAACCGCCGCTGGCGGGCTAATCCAAAACTTTTGGGTTGGTGCTGCTCCGGCGATCGGTTGGCTAGTTTGCGCGGTGGCCGGTAAACCAAGCAGCCAATCGGCAAGGTCGTTCAGGAAAACAGCGTCAACACGTTGGCTGTCGCCGCTGCGCAAGCCATGATTGGCGTTGTAGTAGCGCACGGTTAGCCGCTCTTGGCCAAGCCACTGCCGTAACATGACCGGGCCTTGAATCAACGGGATTGCGCTATCACCGGTGCCAAAGCCCATGAAAACTGGACAGGTCAAGTTGCGTAGATGCTTGTCAATCTGCCAATCAGCATATTTGAAAGCGCCTGCCGGGATTGGGCCGCCTAGCAAACGCGGTACCACATGCACAAAAGGCGCAGGCGCAGCGGTGTTTTCTAAAAAGGCAACGGTTGAAAAAATTGCTTGCTCGCGTGGCGGTACGGTTGGCGCGGAAATCAGCACCATGAAAGCGCACTGCAGGTCTTGGGTGGCAGCCGCCGGTGTCATCCAAGCGCCTTCCGATTCACCCCAATAGCCAACTGCCCCAGGGTCAACCCAATCCTGCTGCCGCGCCCAGTTGGCCAGTTCAGCATATTGGTCAGACATTGCCGCATAGTTGCGGTGGGTTGCCGAATAACCAGCCTTGTGGCGGTCAGGCACCAAGCTGGCAATACCTCTTTGAGCAAGGGTGTGGGCTTGTTCCATAAACGCAGTGTGGTTGCCGGTGCCCGCACCGTGCGCAAACACCACCGCCGGGCAGCGGCCGGCAATGTCCGGTCGAGTGATTTCGCAAACCGTAGTTTCGCCAGCCAATCTGAGACGCACCAGCTGTTTGATGATCGGATGAGCTGGCTTGGGTTGAGCGTTGCTGCCAGGCCCCGGATCGGCTGGCTGGGTGATGCTGTTGGCTGGGCGAATAGTGGTCTTGGGCGGCAATCGGCCAAGGCTTTCGGGTAAGTCAGTAGGACGCCAGCGTGGACCCAACCAGGCTGCCGCCAGTCCGCCAGCAAGGGCACCGACCAGCAGTCCCGCCGCCGCTTTGATTTTCACAAAACACCTTCCCGAAAGGGCTGATTACATTGGTTCGCAGCGATTGTACGCCTAATCCGGCCTTGCTGCGGGCAGCGCTGCTCTACCGTTAAGATACCTCAGGCGGGGTCTGAGCAGACATCGTGGGAGCTGCGGGAGGCGGCGCTTGACAGTTAAGATACCTCAGAAACTAGAAGCCGAGGCGGTGCAGCAGTTTGGGGTCACGTTGCCATTCTTTGGCTACCTTGACTCTAAGGTCAAGGTAGACACGCTGGTTCAGCAGGTATTTGAGTTGCCGACGCGCTTGATGACCAATTTCAGCTAGGCGGGATCCACCACGACCAACCACAATGCCAACTTGGGAACGGCGTTCCACATAGATGACCGCACGCACAATCAACCCTGAGTTGTCGTCTTGCTCAACCACTTCATCAATCACCACAGCGACCGAATGAGGAAGTTCATTACGCAAATCAGCTAAGGCAGCTTCGCGTATCAGTTCAGCCATAGCTGTTTGCGTATCGACATCCGATAGTTCGCCATCCGGAAAATAGTCAGGCCCCACCGGCATCAGCCCACCGAGCAGGTTGACTAGCAGTTCCACCTGGAAACCGGTAACTGCACTGACCGGCACAATTTCTGTCCAGTCAGCCAATTCGGCAACGGCTGACAAGCGTTGCGCAGCCTGACCAGGTGAAACCAGATCAGTTTTGGTTACCACAGCGCAACGTTGCACATTGGTCGGTAGGCGACTGAGCAAAAAGCGGTCACCTGGGCCAATTGCTTGATTCATGGGTAGGCAAACCGCAATGCAATCAATGTCATTGAGCGCTTCATCAACCAAATCGTTGAGCCGCTGGCCAAGCAAAGTGCGCGGCCTATGCGAACCGGGTGTATCTACCAAAACCAGTTGTAAACCGGGCCGCCTAACTATGCCGCGAATTGAACGACGGGTGGTTTCTGGTTTGGCGGAAGTGATCGCAATCTTGGTGCCAACCATTGCATTAACTAAAGTCGATTTGCCAACATTTGGCCGTCCCACAATTGCTACAAAACCGGAACGATGCTCGCCCGGTGTGGCTGTATTTGTGCTGGTCTGACTATTGTTTTCACTCATTGTTGGGCCTTTCATCGACTGTGCTGACATCGCGTGCCAGGACGGTGGCTAATCGTTTGCGTCTACCTTCAGTTCGTTCAGCGGTTAGTGATAAACCTTGAACAACCGCTTGAGCATCTGGTACCGGCACGCGGCCTAATGCCCTGGTCAACAACCCGCCCACTGTATCAACTGACTGATCATCAATCATTCGCCCAAAGACTGTTTCAAGATCATCAAGCGGCAATGTGGCCGGTAAACGGAACAGACCATCGCCCAATGGTTCGATTTGCGGTGGATCGGGATCATGTTCGTCAACCAATTCACCAACAATTTCTTCAACCACATCTTCAATGGTCACCAAGCCAGCCACTCCCCCAAACTCGTCCACCACAATGGCCATATGTTGCCCAAGTGCTTGGAGTTCGCGCAGTAGGTTATCGGCTGGCTTGGATTCAGGCACCCAATGGGCGGGGCGCATCACAGTAGCTACCGCCCGTTCAGCTGCACTGGGGTCGCGGAATGTAGCCAGGGTGGCGTCTTTCAGATAAATCAAGCCAATTACGTCATCGATCCCTTCACCAATCACTGGTATGCGTGAATGGCCTGAACGCAGCAATAGAGAGATCGCTTGGCGAATCGTTTTGTGATGGTCTATCACAATCATGGCGGTGCGTGGAACCATGATTTCACGGGTTATTTGCTCACCCAGTTCAACGACTGAACGAATCATGGCGCGGTCGTTCGCGTCGATTCCGGCAGCTTGGGTTGCTTCATCAACACTATCCAGTAAGGCTTCACGCGCTTGATGCGTCGCTGTCAGCGTTTGCTCTGCGGCACGGGCGCGGCGTTCGAGAGCCGCCAAGCCGTGCTCTAGTGGCTTCAGCAACTGCCAAACCAACTGAATTGGTTTCACTTGTCCGCCAAGAAGGTCAACAGCATTCGTCTTTGCAATGCGAACATTTCGGTTTCTTGTTCTTTGGTGGCATGGTCGTAACCAAGCAAATGTAACAGACCGTGCACCAGCAGCAGCTCCATCTCCTCAACGGTGGAATGCCCGGCTTGCACAGCCTGCTTGGTGGCAACCGTGGGGCAGATCACCACATCACCAAGCATGCCTTCAGACAGGTTGTCCGGATCACC
>JAIRPS010000203.1 GCA_031256885.1 Bifidobacteriaceae bacterium
CACACTTGATGATGCCTATGCCACCGGTTCGAGCATTATGCCGCAAAAGAAGAACCCCGATATCGCTGAACTAACTCGCGGCAAAGCGGGACGGCTGATTGGTTCACTGACTGGTCTGCTGGCCACCTTAAAAGGCCTACCGCTGGCTTACAACCGTGACCTGCAAGAAGACAAAGAACCGGTTTTTGACCAGATTGATACGCTCGGGTTATTGCTGCCAGCCCTCACCGGACTGATGCGCACGCTCCAGTTCAACACTGAACGGCTGGCTGAACTAGCGCCACGCGGCTTCACCTTAGCGACCGACCTAGCCGAATGGCTTGTGCGTCTTGGTGTGGCGTTTCGGCAAGCCCATGAAATCAGTGGCGCGGCGGTTCGTTTAGCTGAATCACAAGGCATTGAACTGGCCGAATTGTCTGATGAGCAGTTGGCCGGATTGGATTCACGGCTGACCCCTGCAGTGCGGTCAGTCTTGAGTGTGGCGGGGTCTGTGGCCTCACGTAATGGTGTGGGCGGCACCGCCCCGCAACGGGTTGCCGAGCAGATTGCGTTGGCTGAGCAAACGGTACAGCGGTGGCGTTCGCTCAACCGTTGATGTCAGGTTGAAACAGTGTGACAAGCTGGTTTCAGGCTATTAGCGCCGCAGAGTTAAAGCAGTGTCAGCTCTGTGGCATACCAGACGTCGCGGCGCCAATGTAAACGAATTGCCACAGCATGCACTTTATCGCCCTCATTGATCACCACTGCGGCTTCGAGGACGCCTGGCGACAGAGTGGTTACCCGAACGCGCCGAGCATGTGGACGTGGTTTGGCGGCAACTGAATCAGTGCGTCGTGAAGCGGCTAACGCCAACAGGCGGATTGATTCGCAGACTGTTGGTGTAGCCCAGCGATGCAACTTCAGTGGTGGGCGTAAACCTTGGGTAGCTTGGACGGCACAAACCGCTAAAGCTGCTGACCATTTTGCCGGGTCTGGCCGCTGCACGCAAAGACGCGCTTGCTCGTCTTTGCAGGGACGCCCAATTGGGCGCGCGGTAGCGCAGCGGCCGGCTGGCGCACCACATTGGTTGACAGTTTTGGCCACATCTGGCTGTGCTTTTGCGCGCACAGACAGATCATGGCTTGTGAGGCTGGTTGGCATGGTTGGCTCTCCTGTTCTATAGCACTGGCAGCGTGTCACATGGTTATCAAGTCTGACACGGCGCCAAATATTCCCACAAGCACAAAAGAAAATTTGTGGATAACTTCAGTGGATAAGCTGAAAAAATTGCTCGTTGACGCGGCCGAGCGGCAAACAGCAACGCTGCCACATTGGACCACCGCCCAAGCTATGCCACAATGGTCCTGTCGGTACCTGGTGTTACCCAAAACACCAGCAACCACCTCTCACATCTGCTGTGTAGCCGCAGTTCAAACGAGACAACCTCAACAAAGTGCCCCACCGGCACTGCCTGACCCGATCGAGCAATCAAAGGACGACCACTATGGCAACCAGTCAACCAGT
This sequence comes from Bifidobacteriaceae bacterium, assembly GCA_031256885.1. The sequence continues at coordinate 1,504 of JAIRPS010000203.1, forward strand.
ACCTTCCGCACCAGTTCCCCGGACACTACCGCAGTACGGCTGCACCTTCACAGCAGCGATCCGCCGGTTCTACAGCAATTACGCCAAATTTTCTGGCAGAGCCTCCCAATCTGAGTTTTGGTGGGTTGTGCTACTCCACATTTTGGTGATTATTGTCCTGTTCATTCTCGGATTAGGGTCTTTCATTGGGCTGGCAACCAGCCTCGCCAACGACGAGTCAGGTGCTGCACCGAGCGGCTTGGGAATTTTTGTTTTGGTATTAGCTGGCCTCTACTTTTTGGCGGCGGTTGTGCCTAGCTTGGCGCTGGGTTGCCGTCGTTTGCATGACGCCAACCTGCCTGGCGCCTTGTTGCTGCTCTTGCTGATCCCCGGGGTCAACTCGATTGCCGGATTAGTTCTCGGTTTTCTGCCTTCCAACCCGCTGGGGGCGCGTTTTGATGCCGATGGCGGTGTGCAAGCAGCCCAGTACGGCTTAGGCCAAGCGCCAGTCAACCCCAACGCTTGGGGAGCTGCGCCATCGCCCTACCAAACGCCTTATGGTCAGCCGCCGCAAACCCCCTACGGCCAAGCGCCAGCTAACCCTTACGGCCAAGCGCCGCAAAGTCCCTATGGCCAGCCGCCAGCTAACCCTTACGGCCAAGCGCCGACCGGTCAAGCGGCAGCCAATCCTTACCAGCAACCGCCGGCTGTTTAGCGGTAGCGCCGCATATTTGGGTGCGGGTTGCTCATCTGGGCAACCCGCACCCGTTAGTTGCTGCCGACGGCACGTCCACCATCACTTCACTGGTCAATCTGCACTGTAACTAAGTGTGGTGCGATGTTTCGCAAAGCTGGTTGACCAGGCTGGCAATAATCAGGATCGATATGCACCACAATCTGTCCAAACTGAGGGTCAAGGATGACCGACATTGCCGGGCCTTGGCGTGCTCCGCCAACTATGGCTGAGGTTTTCGAGGGTTGAGCGACCGGGCTTTGGATTGAAGGATCGGGGCACCACCCCAAACTGGTGACCGCTTCCCAAGCGTTCAGCAGCTCAACCGCGCTGATCGAAGTGGTTTTGACTGTCAACAAGCTCCGAGCCTCAGCTGAAAGCTCAGCCACAAAATCGGGTAAATCATCTGGAGCTTTTTCACTACCCAGTAGCATCGTGTAACCGGTATCAGGTGAACCATAAAGACCGACCACACCATTTTGTAAATCATTTCGCAGGTTGTTTGGCGCTTTTGATTCTGTTGTTAAGAATTTACTAACCGCCTCAGCTAATTCGCGTGCTGCCTTTTTATCTACCGGCTTGTCGGTTGGGTATTGGCTGCTAATAATTGGCAGAGTTGTTGACATACTGGCAGGAGCAACTGATTCCCTCAAGGAAATACTTGGCTCTGGCAAAACAACCGTTGATTCAATGTTGCCTGATTGCCCGGGTTGCGCTGCCGGTAAACCGGCTTGGGATGTTGCACAAGCCGAACCGCCCAACAGCACAAGCACCAACCCAACAGCCACACCAATACAATGTTTACTCAGATCAGAACCAATCTGTACGCTGCGCGGATTCATGGGAGCAGCTCGGCGACGACACTAACGAAAAACTGGAACATGCTTCCTCCTTGCTCGTAACCTGGCAACACTCGTGAAGTGTCACACGTTGAACCTACCACACTGCATCTTCGGATGGAACAATCTGAGCGGAAAATCTCAAATCAACTGTGTCAGGGCGATCAAGCGTAGAGCTCGGGTGGGTAGGTTTGGTAGACAAAATCAATGTCTTTGTCGCCACGGCCAGATAGGTTTATCAAAATTGACTCACCCGGTCGGTCGGCAGC
>JAIRPS010000207.1 GCA_031256885.1 Bifidobacteriaceae bacterium
GAAGTCCTTGACCCCGATGTACTGACAATCGGGTTTGCCCGGCGGGTACCCACCTACAAACGTTTGACTTTGATGCTGCGTGATCCGCAACGCTTACGCGCTTTGCTGCTTGACCCGGAACGGCCGGTGCAGATTGTGGTGGCTGGCAAAGCGCACCCGGCTGACGAACAAGGCAAACTGTTGATCCAGGAACTGGTGCGGTTTGCGGATGATCCAGCAGTACGCAAGCGGGTGGTGTTCTTACCCAACTACGACATTGCGATGGCTCAAACGCTCTACCCGGGCTGTGATGTTTGGCTGAACAATCCGTTGCGTCCCTTGGAGGCTTGCGGTACTTCCGGTATGAAAGCGGCACTCAACGGCGCTTTGAACTTGTCGGTGCTTGATGGTTGGTGGGACGAATGGTATGACGGCCAAAACGGTTGGGCAATCCCCACTGCCGATGGTGTGACCGACCCGGTGCGCCGTGATGATCTTGAGGCAGCCGCTCTCTACGACTTGATTGAGCAGCAGGTGGCACCGCATTTCTACACGACTGATGAGCGGGGTATCCCAGTTGGTTGGGTTGAAATGATCCGCCACACTTTGGCCACTTTGGGGCCAAAAGTTCAAGCCACACGCATGGTCAGCGACTATGTCCAACAGCTTTACAGCCCAGCCGCTTTAGCGGGACGGCAGTTAGCTGCTCAGGCTTTCAAGGGCGCTCGTGAACTGGCTGCCTGGAAAACGCGGGTGCGTCAAGCCTGGCCGAACGTCCGGGTCGATCATGTGGCGGCCGTGGGTGTTGGTGAGGTTGTCCATGTTGGTGATGAACTGTCAATCAACGTCCAAGCTGACCTGGGACAGTTGCTGCCGCAAGATGTCGCCGTTGAGGTTGTCCATGGCCGAGCCACTGAAGGTGATGATCTCGCTGATTACCAGATCACGCGTTTGGACAAAGTATCTGACGATGGCGATGGGCGGTATTCGTTTGCTGGCTTAGTGCCGTTGGATCGGTCAGGCGCTTTTGGCTACGGTATTCGGGTAGTGCCGAACCATCCCCTGCTGGTGGCTGCCACTGACCTTGGTTTGGTGGCGGGCGCTTGAGCGCTTGTGCAACATTTGAGTATTGGCGCAGTCCAGTTGGTCTGCCCGCGCCGATCCTCAAGGTCCCCAAGGGCTGGTTCAAAGCTGGTTCAGTAAACGCGAATCTTGAAAGTTGCTGATTTGGGGCGTTTGGCGCCTTTGGCAACAGCGTCGCGGTGAGCAATCACACGGTACTTGGTGGACTTGGTGACCAGCACATTGATGTTCCGTAAACGGGTTTTACGGTCAATCGTCAGATTTTTGACGGTTCGCCATTGGCCTGCCTGATAAGCCTGAATCTGCACTTTCGAGGGTCGTTTAGCTGATTTTTGGCGCCACTGAATGGTCAAAGTCGCTTTGCTGCCTTTGGCAACATAGCCAGGGGCCTGCACTTTTGGTGTGGTTTTGGCGGTTTTGGCAGCCACCCGCACCGTGGTTTGCGGTAGTGACCAGCGGTTATTCTGATCAATCTGGCCAAGTGATGGTTCAGTTAAAACCCGTGAGCGGAGGCGCAAAGTTGCCGTGCTCGGCAAGGCGACAACCGCCTGGCCGCGCCCTTGATCAACCGCAATGTCTTTGGTTGATACCCAGGCTTTACCGTTCCACCGTTGCAAAGTCACCGTACCGCTCAGCCCTTGGCCACCACCAGACCAACTGACCGAAAGCTTGACATTTTGACCAGGCTTGACCAGTTTTGCTGAGGCGGAAAGGCTGGGCAGTTGGGCGGTGAATGGCTTGTCTGCCAGCGTGTTTGGTGGGGCTGATACCCGCAATTCGTCCAGGCGGGGGTAGAGGTATTTGCCGGGACAGTCAGTTTGGTTGTACCAAACCTTGGCAGCAGTTGAATAATATTTGGCATCTTGATGACCAATCACGGTGGATCGCTTGCCACTTAAATGGCTGTAAGTGGTCATGTCGCTGGGCTGTAAACCTGCTAAACCAAGACGCCAAACTAACAAGGCACGCAGCGCTGCCATGGCTGGTTCAGGTACCGGCACTGCCTCATAGTCACCAATCACCGACACGCCAAAAGTTTCCGCATTAAAACCTGAAGCCTGGGCACCAATCACATTGGCAGTAATGCCACCGGCGCGTCCTTCCCAGATCCGGCCATACTTGTCAACCAGATAGTTGTAACCAATGTCATTCCAGGTATTAGACTTGATGTGATACACCATAATGCCGTTGATGATGCCAGGTACTTGCTCAGCAGTGTATTTGTTGCCGCCAGCGGTATGATGCACAATCGCGCCACGTAAAGTCGTAAACGGTTTGCGGTTTTTGATCTCAACCAGCTTCTCATTGGCACCCCATTCTTTGCGCAGGTGAATCAGCGGGGAACCATCAGGATTCCGTTCAACCGTCTGATCATCTGGATTGCTTGGGGAAGGGCTGCTTGGCGAAGGAATTGGGGTGGCGCTTGCTGAGTCATCAGGTAGCGGTGTGGCGCTTGGCTGTGGGCTTGGCGAAACCTCAGGAGTCCCCGCATCGGCGGCCACTACCATTGCCGATAATCCGGCTGGCAGGTTTTGTCCAGGCGCAGCGTTGACCGTAATCTGTAAACCAGTTGCGCCCGGCACCACCAGCGGTTCGGTTGCCTGGCGGGGACTGTCTGCCTCAGCGCTTCCCGGATCAGGGCCGCCGGCTTGCGGTCCAATATCTAAACTTTCCCAAGACGACCAGCCGTCACTGGTCCAGGCGCGCATTTTCACTTCGCCAACACTTAGCCCAGCTGGCCACGATAAGCCAGCAACATCAAAACGGCTGGTGGCAAAGCCAACCGTGGTCAAGGTTGCAGTGGCTGTGCTGGTTTTGGCGCTGGCTAGGACGCGGTTGGAACTTGTCAACGCAATCTCCTGGACGCCATCGTGCATTGCTGGTAATGCCACGACTACTGGCTGGTCGCTGGTGGCTTGGCTGCTGGGGCTGGCGATTGCCCAACTGCTCAAAAAAAAGCCGGCCGTTAGAGCCAAAGCAAAGCAGCGGGTCAAGTGGTTGTTAGTGGTACCTTGAATCATCGGCTCCTACCTCGTGGGAAGTGGCGAAATACGGGGCTTTGTGTTCAACTGTAAATTGTTGCCGGGCATCTTTGGGGATTTAGGGCGGTGGCGTTCGGTTTTGGATTGAGGTGCATGGTCATGGCTACTATTACCGAGTGACTCCAGCAGACCTTAGCCAGGCAATCAGTGACCTGCTTGCGGCGGCCCTACCCACAGCCACCGCTTCAGCAACCACTGCTGCGCCAGCAACCACAGCTTTTGTTTTACAGCTAACAGCAGATCAACTGCCTGATCAAATACACCTTGAGCGTCCGCGTGGGGCAGTCCAGGCGGATTGGGCCAGCAATGTGGCGTTACAACTTGCCAAAACTGCTCAAGTCAAACCGCGCGATCTGGCTGAATATCTCGCTGCCGGTTTAGCCAAGGTGCCAGGTATTAGCCAAGTGACAGTGGCTGGGCCAGGTTTCATCAACATCACACTTGATAAAGCAGCCGCCGGGCAGCTTGTTCACCACATCCTTGACCAGGCTGAACACTACGGTCGCACGCTTACTAACAGCGGCAAGCATGTCAATGTGGAGTTTGTTTCAGCTAATCCCACCGGACCAATCCACTTGGGTGGGGCACGGTGGGCAGCGGTTGGTGACGCGATAGCCGCCTTGTTTGAGGCGACTGGCGCTACCGCCACGCGCGAGTACTACGTCAACGATCACGGTGTGCAGATTGACCATTTTGCAGCATCATTACTGGCCACCACGCGGGGGCAAGCTGTTCCGGAGAACGGTTACGGCGGTGCATATATTGCTGAGATTGCCGCTGCGGTGCAGCAACAGTCAGAGTCAGCCGGGCTTGATTTGACAGATGCTGAGCAGGCCAAATCCTTTTTCCGGGAAACTGGCATGGCTTTGATGCTGCAAGAGATTAAGCAATCTTTAGAGGCCTTTGGCACAGTTTTTGATGTCTGGACATCCGAGCGTCAGCTCCACCATCAAGGTCTGGTGACGCAGGCGCTGGATCAGCTGAAAGCTGCTGGCAGTTTGTACCAATTAGATGGCGCATGGTGGCTGCGTTCAACTGATTTCGGTGATGACAAAGACCGCGTGGTCATCAAATCTGACGGCACACCAGCATACATCGCAGCGGATATTGCTTACCTCCGTGACAAGCTCCGCCGTGGGGCTGACCTTGCTGTTTATCTGCTCGGGGCTGACCATCATGGTTATATTGCCCGCCTCAAAGCCGCCGCCGCAGCCTTGGGTGAAGACCCAGCCAAGGTTGAGGTGCAAATCGGTCAGTTGGTCAGCCTGGTCAAAGACGGTCAACCAGTCAAAATGTCGAAACGTGCCGGCACAGTGGTGACCATGGATGATCTGGTTGAAGCGGTTGGCGTGGATGCTGCTCGCTATGCCATAGCCCGTTCTTCAGTTGATTCACCTTTGACTATTGACTTGGGGTTATGGACTTCACACAGCAACGATAACCCGGTTTATTACGTGCAATACGCCCACGCTCGCACTGTCAATGTGCTCACCAATGCGACTAATGCGCAGGTTAGCTGCGACGATGGTTGGAACCCAGCTTTGCTCGATCACCCAACTGAAGCTGCCTTGCTCGGTCAGCTAGCTGAGTTACCGCGAGTGATCAACCAGGCCTGTGAACTACGCCAACCGCACCGGGTTGCCCGCTACCTCGAAGAGGTGGCAGCGGTTTACCACAAGTGGTATGACGCTTGCCGGGTGATTCCGCTGGGCGACCAGCCAATCACCGATCAGCACCGTTCGCGTTTAGCTTTGAACTGCGCGGCTGGCCAGGTGTTACGTAATGGTTTGGGATTACTTGGCGTATCTGCCCCAGAAAGGATGTGACCAATGATTCACGCCCATGAGGCTGGTGCCAGGCACGGTCAAGGCGATGCGCCAGCTTGGTTATTGGTTCCCGATGACGTTAATGCTTTGCTGCCCGAACTGTGGCCAAGCAGCGTTCATAAAGACGAGCAGGGCTGTTTGCATGTTGCAGGGCTCAGCGTCAACCAGATTGCCAGCCAAGTTGGTACACCTGCTTTGGTGCTTGACCAAGCCGATTTTTTGGAGCGGGCCAGGCAGTTTGATCAAGCTTTCAGCCAGGCCACGGGCGGGCGAGCAACCGTTTCCTATGCGGCAAAAGCGCTGATCAGCAAAGGAATCGTCGAATGGGTTGAGCAGGCGGGGCTGGGTTTAGATGTTTGCAGTGAAGGGGAACTGCATGTCGCTTTACGCGCCGGTTTCCCAGCGGGACGCATCACTTTTCATGGCAATAACAAGTCAAATGTTGAACTAACCCATGCGGTGACGGTTGGGGTAGGCCGTGTGGTGGTTGATTCGCTGGATGAGATTGAACGCCTGGAATCAATTGCCAAAGCCGCCAATGTGGTGGTTAAAGCGATGATTCGTGTGCGTATTGGTGTGGAAGCGCATACTCATGAATACATCGCTACGGCACATGAGGATCAGAAGTTTGGCATCAGTTCAAGTGATGGGGCTGCCCTCAAAGCGGCGCAACGTTTGCTTGATAGTCCAGCGCTTGACTTGGTCGGTTGGCACTGCCACATTGGTTCGCAAGTTTTTGACACTGCCGGTTATGCCGAAACGATTAGGCGGTTGGCTGTGTTGAGTGCTGAACTGCGACAAGCCACTGGGCAGCAGCTACCTGAGCTTTGTTTAGGTGGCGGCTTCGGTGTTGCATACACCACTGGCCATGATCCGTTGCCACCGCAACGTCTAGCAGAAGAGTTGACGGGGCAGTTGCAGACCGCCTTCACCGAACACGGTTTGGCGGTTCCCTGGTTGGGGGTTGAACCGGGCAGGGCAATTGTTGGGCCAGCTGGTTTCACCATTTACACGGTTGGCACAATCAAACCGGTTGCCCTACCAGGCGGCTTCACCAGAGTGTATGTGAGTGTTGATGGTGGCATGAGCGACAATATTCGCACCGCCTTATACTCCGCCGATTATTCAGCCACACTCGCTTCACGCCGCTCCAGCGCCGCGCCTGTGCTGGCCAGGGTGGTGGGCAAGCATTGCGAAAGCGGCGACATCGTTGTCAAAGACGAATATTTACCAGCTGACCTGAAAGCTGGTGACCTCCTGGCGGTGCCGGTTACGGGCGCATATTGCTACCCGCTAGCCTCAAACTACAACCTGGTACCGCGACCACCGGTTGTTGCCGTCGCCCAAGGCCAACTGACCACCTTGCTGCGCCGCGAAACGATTGATGACCTGCTTGCCCGCGATTGCGGATAGCCGCAACCAAGCGCGCAGGCGGTTTCGGTTGTCGGCTAGCTGATTGGCCGCAGGCGATTTTTGTTAGCAATCATCGAAACTGGTTCTGCGACAACTGCCCAGGTAAACACCTTATGGTGTATTGCAATGTGGGGGGTGGCACACCAGCCGTGTCGGCAGA
>JAIRPS010000212.1 GCA_031256885.1 Bifidobacteriaceae bacterium
ATAGTGAGATACTGACCGGACAGTAATCCCCAGTAACCATGCTGGTAGGCAATGATTTCAATCTCTGGGGCAAGTTCGGTGTACCGCTGAATCAAGCCGCCTACGGCAGCTGATAAACATGGGGCAAATCCCCCTGCGGTAAGTAGGGCAACGCGCTTGACAGTCATTAATGGTCCTCTTTCTACTGCTCGGTGGGCGCATGGTCGGCATTGACCCTATCAAGTGTTGGCGTTACCTGGCCAACCTGCTCATCAATTGGCACCTCAGGTAGAGCAGGCGGCTGCGGCACAGTGATGTCTGGTGGACGAGACATACCGCCAGGTGCCACTGCCGCAGTTTCGCTGGCAGGCGCAGGTGTGCCGGCCGCTAAGCGGGCTTTCATGGTGGCAGCGTAAGTATCAACATATTCCTGCCCACTGAGCATCATCAGCTGGTACATAATCTGGTCAGTGATTGAACGTAAAACCAACCGGTCCTGAGCTTGGCTGGCGTAACGCCCAAAGTCCAATGGTTCACCAATCACAATCCCGGTACGCACGCTGACTTTGGGGATACGTTTGCCGATTGGTTGAGCTTTGTCAGTATTGATCATCGCTACCGGAATGACCACAGCACCTGACTCCAAAGCCAGCCGCGCTACACCAGTTTTGCCACGGTAGAGGCGACCGTCCGGGCTGCGCGTACCTTCAGGGTAAATACCGAACAAGCCACCTTCTTCTAAAACCGCCAAACCAGTGCGCAGCGCCGCTTCAGCAGCCGCCCCACCCCGCCGATCAACCGGAATCAAGCCAACGCCACGGAAGAACCCGGCCACCAGCCTGCCTTTAATGCCTTTACCGGTGACATAGTCAGACTTGCCGATGAACCGGATCTTGCGCGCAATGACCACGGGTAAAAAAAATGAGTCAATCACTGCCAGATGGTTGGAGGCGAGAATGGCCGGGCCGCTCGTTGGAATGTGCTCACGTCCGCGCACCCACGGACGGTAAACGAGCCGTAGCAGCGGCCCAACCAGTAGTTTGGCAATCCAGTAGAACAAGCCGTGACTCCTTGGTGCTGACTTCAAAGCAGTGTCAGCGTGTGAAAGTGTTTGTCCATGCCAACCCTAGCCGACTGCCGGGGATTGTGTCAGTACGCAAGGCTGCAAAACAGGCTTGTTGTGCGCATTTTGGCAGGTACAGCCCGGGCGCGTTGTGATCGCAGACCTTTGGCTAAGCTGTTGACAGTGATCCGTGATGATGAGCAAGCCCAATTTGATCGCCGCTGGGCAGAACTAGCTGAGCAACTCACCGCTGATGGCCTCGGCGACCACCGGAAAGAAACGGCGGACCCAACCCCACCAAGACTTGCTCCGCAAGTCTCGCCGGGGACCACCTCACCAGGGCTTGACCAGCACGTTTTCGCCGAAACAAGCGGCTTGGGGGCTGGGGATGGGCCGCGCGACTGGCAGGTCAACGAGGATCTTGAAGAAGAGCATTTTGTGCCCCCACAGCCACCACCAATTGGTCGAAGCGAACCGTTACTTGTGCTCGCCTGGGTGGCAGTGGTGGGCAGTGCCTTGTGCTTGATGATTGTGGGGCTAACGCACTGGCCAATTCATTGGATGGTTCGCAACGCTCTAGTGGTGGCCCTATTAGGTGGCATCGGCCTATTGGTTTGGCGCATGCCGCAGCAGCGGGAGAATCCCGAAGACAATGGCGCACAAGTCTAAGACCTCACCGAACAACCGACAACTGTCAGCCCGTTCGACAAGCGGTATTTCACAGTGCAGTCGGTAAACCAAAATGGCTGATGATCCGCTCGGCCGCCTGCGTCGGTGTTAGCTGATCAGTTGACAACGAAAGATCAGCTAATGACTGATAAATTGGGCGACGCTCGGCCATTAGTGTGCGCCATCGAGCGCGCGGCGAGACAGCTAGTAGAGGCCGGCTTGCCGCTAAACCAACCCGCGCCATCGCCGTATCTTCCGCCACCTCTAAATACACCACCATTGGTTCTTTGGCGAGATCTGCTCGATTCGCCATGTCCAAGACCGCTCCCCCACCCAAGGCGACTACTCGAGCGCCCTGCTCAACAGTCAAACAATTGTGTACCGCCTGGCGTTCGATTCTGCGAAACTGGGCTTCGCCATCGGCCGTAAAAATGTCTGCCACGCTGCGGCCGGACATTTGTTCAACGACTTGATCAGTGTCCAGGAATGGCCAAGCCAACTGCCCAGCTAAACACTGACCGACGGTGGTTTTACCGGCGCCCGGCGAACCGATCAGCGCAATCACCTGGTTCATAGTAAAAAGCCTGGTAAAGACGATAAATAGCTGCGGTAATTGCGTTGCACTTCGGCTAGCGAATCGCCGCCAAACTTCTCCAAAACAGCATTGGCTACAACCAAAGCACACATTGCTTCCGCCACAATCGCGGCAGGCACCACCGCCGCAATGTCCGACCTTTGATGGTCAGCTAAAGCAGGCTGACCTGTGCGAATATCGACGGTACGTAAGGGATGGGGCACTGTTGGAATCGGTTTAACAGACAGACGAACCAGCACAGCTTGACCATTGGTCATGCCGCCTTCAATACCCCCAGCATGGTTAGTTAATCGGCAGATGCCCTGCGGTTTAGCCGAATCTG